>CAZLFW010000053.1:0-2575 GCA_964559045.1 uncultured bacterium | reverse complement strand
TATAGTTTCATTGATAATGTGTATGTTGATAAAAATTTTCAATTAACGGATTTTATGGAAGGTTTAATGCAAATTTAAGCTAAAAAACCTTTTAAGAACAAATAATTGCAAATGCCATAAAGTTTTTTATCTGAAAAACATATCAAATTTTCATGTTGACATTTTGCAGTTTTGAGATTATGTATACAGTATACAACCATCAAAGGAGATACAGATGAAACTAAAGAAAAATACACTTGAAATAAGAAAAAAATTTAAAGGATTAATAGGTATAAAAAGTAAAATTGAAGTTAGGGACAGCTCCATTTTAAGCCTTGTTTATACTCCTGGGGTTGCTGAATGCTGTCGAAGAATAGAAAAAGACGGTGTTGAATCTTTCAAATTAACATGCAGAGGGAATACAATAGGCATAATTTCCGACGGAAGCTCTGTTTTCGGTTTAGGTGATGTGGGACCTTATGCGTCTGTTCCCATGCTTGAAGGTTATTCTGTTTTTTTTAAAACTTTTGCAAATATAGATGCCCTGCCTCTTGCAGTTAATGTTCGGTGTGAAGAGAGTCTCATAGAGGACATTAGAAGACTCGAACCTACTTTTGGAGGTTTTTATCTTGAAGACATTGCTTCTCCCAACTGTTTTGTGGTTGAAAACATGCTTAGAAGATGCCTGTCTGTTCCGGTTATACACGGGGACCAACACTCAACAGCTATGGTTGTTCTTGCGGGACTTATAAATTCTTTGAAAATAACAGGCAAGAAAAAAGATAAAATTAAAGTGGTTATTAACGGTGCAGGTGCTGCGGGAATAGGAGTGGCTAAACTTTTGTTTAATTACGGTATTAAAAAAATTCTACTTTGCGACAAAAGCGGGATAATATACAAAAACAGACCTTACAACATGAACTGGGCAAAAAGCGAGATAGCAAAATATATTAACGAAAGAGAAGAAAAAGGTTCTCTTGCAGATGCATTAAAAGATGCTGATGTTTTTATAGGCGTATCTGTAGGCAGTGCATTGGACCATAGCATGATTAAATTAATGAACAAAGAGCCTATTATTTTTGCACTTGCAAGTCCCGAGCCTGAAATAAACTATTTGGACGCTAAGAAAGCGGGAGCAAGAATAGTTGCAACAAGCAGAATAGATTTTCCCAACTATTTTTCCTCTGCCATTATAATTCCCGGGTTTGTGAGAGGTGTTTTGGATGTTGGAGCAAAAGAGATTAATCCCAAGCTAAAAATTGCTGCTTCAGAATCACTTGCTGGACTTGTAAAGGAAAACATTAATGAGACAAATATTCTTCCCGATCTTTTTGATTTTAGAATAGCTCCTATAATAGCAGGTGCAGTTGCAAAAGAAGCCATTAAATTAAAAATCAACAAAATTGACGTGTCGCCTGAAAATATTTCCGAAAGGCTTTTTAACTTTCTTTACGAAGGCACAACTGAAAATAAGGATATGAAATTTAAACTACAAGAACACGGTGATGTTTATAATGAGTCAGTTCTTTTGCATAGAAAACATATTGGAATTATAGAGGTAAACAATAAAGTTCCCATAAAAGACAGATACCTTTTTAATGTTGTATATTCGCCAAAAAATGTTTCCGAAGCTTGTAACATTATATATAAAAACAAAGAGCTTATCTACGATTACACGTGTAAAAGCAATTTGGTAGCAGTTGTCTCCGATGGTTCTGCTGTTCTCGGCTTGGGTAACATAGGCGCAAGAGCTGCAATGCCTGTAATGGAAGGAAAAGCTCTTTTGTTTAAAACTTTCGGAGGTGTTGAAGCTTTTCCCATTTGCATCAATACCCAGGAGCCTGATGAAATAATCAGAGTTGTTGAAAGCATTTCGGTTAACTTCGGAGGCATCAATCTCGAAGATATTTCTGCTCCAAGATGTTTTTACGTGGAAGAGCAGTTAAAAAAGAAACTCGATATACCCGTATTTCACGATGACCAGCACGGAACTGCCGTGATTGTTCTTGCAGGATTAAAAAACGCACTTAAAATAGTTAATAAAAAAATAGAAAACATAAAGATAGTTGTTAACGGTGCAGGTGCGGGAGCAACTGCAGTTTCAAAATTAATTATAAAAGCAGGAGCGAAAAATCTCATAATGTGCGACACCAAAGGCGCTATTTTTCAAGGAAGAACATTGGGCATGAATGCTATGAAAGAAGAAATGGCTCTAATTACAAACCCGAATAAAGAGAACGGGAGTGTTCATGAAGTATTGAAAGGCGCTGATGTTTTTATAGGCCTTTCAAAGGGAAACCTCCTTGTAAAGGATGATATAAAAAAAATGAATAAGGATGCAATAGTTTTTGGGCTTGCAAATCCCACTCCTGAGATTCTTCCCGATGAAGCAAAAGCAGGAGGAGCAAAAATAGTTGCAACAGGGCGCTCTGATTTTCCCAATCAGGTAAATAACTGTCTCGCGTTTCCCGGAATTTTCAGAGGAGCCCTCGATGTGAGAGCAAAAGAGATTAATGACAATATGAAACTTGCCGCTGCATACGCAATATCTTCGCTTGCTGAAAAAGCTCTTTCTCCCGATTATATTTTACCTGAC
>CAZLFW010000052.1:0-3033 GCA_964559045.1 uncultured bacterium | reverse complement strand
ATATTTTTTATTTTATTTTCAAACTCATGCTCGGAGAAATTTTTAACATTTTCTTGAAATTCTTTATAATTTTTCATTAACTTCTTAGCATAATCCGTTAATTCGGAGCCGCCTCTCTGAATGCCCCCTCGGCTCTTTTTTAAAAGTTTATTGCCTGTTTTATCCTCCACTCGTTTCAAAATTTTATGAGCTTTGCTATAAGACATTCCAAGTTTTTCAGCTGCTTTTTTAATGGAACCTGTTTTATTAACTTCTTCAAGTAACCATACAATACCTATGCCGAAAAAACCCCTAAAATTTTCATCAGCAACACTGATTTTTACTTTTAGTTTAAATTCAGGCAAAACACACCTCATTTCATTTATCTTTTAACTGTAGTTTACTTAAATTAACCGTCAGCAAATACAGCTGAAATTTAATCAATTAATTTCATAAGCATCTCCATATTAATATTCTCTTTAATAATTTGCGCAAGCTTATTAAAACCGTTCTCTTTACACTCCTCGTAATCCAATGAGCTTGATTTTTCTAATAAAGGCAGGCCTTTCTTTTTTCTGACCAAGTTCAAAAAGGCTCTTCTTAAATTATCATTGTCAAATATCCCGTGAATATATGTGCCCCAAACTCTTTCATCATCAGATAATAATCCGTCTTTTTCGCCTTCTCTTTCATTTTCAAACAAAAATCTATCAGAGAAATAATTATTTTTCCCCATATGAATTTCATAACCTTTTAATTCTCCGGTAACGAACAAATAACCCAATTTTTTATTTATTTTGACAGTAACCTGCTTTGTAGTCTTTTTCTTTTCCATAACAGTTGTAAAATCAAGAAAATTCAACCCGTCAATTTCTTCTCTGTTGCTTTCAATATGCATAGGATCATAAATTTTTCTGCCGAGTATTTGAAAACCGCCGCAGATACCTACTATAAAACCTCTAAATTTTTTTAATGTTTTATCAAAACCGGATTCTTTAATTTTATATAAATCATCAATTGTATTTTTGCTCCCCGGAATAATTATTATATCAAATTGTTCAATATCATCTGACATGGAAACATATTTTAACGAAACATCAGGTTCTTTTTCCAAAGCATCAAAATCGGTAACATTAGAAATATGCGGTAAATGTAAAACAGCTATTTTCAATTCGTTTAACGTTAAATCTTTTTTTATGTATGAATCCACTGCCACTCCATCTTCCTCTTGAATATATACATCCTTTAAATAAGGAATAACTCCTATAAAAGGAACTCCGGTTTTTTTTTCTATTTCATCAAGCCCCGGCTGCAACAAATTTTTGTCCCCTCTGAATTTATTAATTAAAAATGCTTTTATCCTTGCTTTATCATTTTCAGCAAGCAGTTCCATTGTTCCCACAAGCGAAGCAAAAACACCGCCTTTATCAATGTCACCGGTTAATATAACAGGCGCATCCGCCATTTCAGCCATACCCATATTAACAATATCATTCTCAATCAAATTTATTTCCGCAGGACTCCCGGCGCCTTCTATAATCATTATATCAAATTCTTTCGATAGTCTTTCAAAACTTTCCAAAACATACTTTTTGGCCTCTTTCTTAAAACTGTGATATTTAACAGCACTCATATTTCCGTAAACTTTTCCATGAATGATAACTTGAGCTCCCGTATCGCTATTTGGTTTAATCAATATAGGATTCATATCTGCATTAGGCTCAATCCTGCCTGCTTCCGCCTGAACAACTTGAGCTCTTCCCATCTCTTTTCCGTCTTTGGTAATAAATGAGTTAAGAGCCATGTTTTGAGCTTTAAAAGGTGTAACTTTATAACCCATATCTGAAAATATTCTACATAATCCTGCAACAATAACACTTTTTCCGACACTCGATCCTGTGCCCTGTATCATTAACGTTTTCACTTCTTAACCTTTCCAAATAAAATTAATTAAAATCATTAAACAAAGTGGAGCAAAATTTACATTAAAAATCTTAAAACAAAGTTAACAGCAGGCCATAAGATATATTGAAACGCATTTGTAAAAACAAGCAATAATATTATTATAAATCCATAAGGCTCTATCTTTAAAAACTTATGCCCTAAATTCGAAGGTAAAAGTCCCACCAATACCTTACTTCCGTCCAACGGAGGTATGGGAATGAGGTTAAAGAAACCAAATGCGACATTTATCTGAATGCTCAGTTTTATCATAATAGATAACGGCACCATAACTTTGTAAAATATAAATGTTGAAGATATTGGTATATTAGAGATTATTTTCAATAATATGGCAGATATAATTGCCAGCAAAAAATTAGTTGCCGGGCCGGCAAGAGAAACTAACATTATATCTCTTTTAGGATTTTTAAAATACATTGGATTTATAGGCACAGGTTTTGCCCAACCAATCATTCTCGTAGCAAGGAACACTATGCTTCCCATCAAATCCAAATGCTTAATAGGATTCAAAGTAAGTCTCCCCGCATATTTAGCGGTCATATCACCGCAAAGATACGCCGTATATCCGTGAGCCACTTCATGAAAAGTAACGGCAAGCAATACAGGAACTATCAAGAGTGATATTTCTATTAAATACTGATTTATCATATATCTCCTTTAATTTATAAGATTTTCAAGAAAGGTTTTTCAAATCTTTAAAAATTAAATACCTTTGCACGGTATTTATATTAATATAGTAATTTTTTATTTATATTGAATAGTTATGGATTTTTCAGGCTACGCTCCTTTGAGAATGACCCCAAAAAAGTCATTCTGACTATTTAGTTTTGCGAAGGGGAAGAATCCACTGTAAGTATTTGTTTTTGCTTGCTTGTCCATTTTGTAGTTTTTAAATATTTTTTACCGTGCAAAGCTTTTAAAATAGATAGAAAACAGAATACTCAAAATATGCAAAAATCTTGATTTCTATTCACATCTAAAACGGACATCCCAAAATCAATAATAAATGGAAAAAACCTGTTTTCTACAATCTTTTTACATCTTGACTAAAAAAAGAAATATGTGTAATTATAATTACAGACTAAGAATGAA
>CAZLFW010000051.1:0-5441 GCA_964559045.1 uncultured bacterium | reverse complement strand
CAGGTGTGTATTTAGGCTTAAAAAATCTTAAAAACGAGCAGATACCCTTAGTTGCTCTTATAAGTGCCGCTTTTTTTGTGGCGTCTCTCATTCACGTGCCTTTGGGGCCCTCAAGCGTTCATTTGATTTTGAACGGTGTTGCAGGAATTCTATTGGGATGGGCGGCTTTTCCCGCCCTCCTGATAGGGTTGTTTTTGCAGGCTGTTCTTTTTCAGTTCGGAGGTTTAACCACTCTCGGAGTGAATACCTTTAACATGGCTTTTCCAGCTATAATGGTTTTTTATATGTTTAAACCGTTTATAAAAAGCAATTCCGTTAAAATAATTTATATAGGAGAGTTTTTATCCGGTTTTCTTTCGGTTTTTTTTGCTGCGATTCTTGTGGGATTATCACTGTTTTTAACAGGAAAGCCTTTTTTAAAAGTTGCCGAACTTGCAGTTGCGGCACATATACCTGTAATGCTTATTGAAGGTGCTGTTACCCTTATTGTTTTGGAATTTCTGAGAAAAGTGAAACCTGAAATTTTTAAGAATTTTAAAACAGGGAGATTGTTATGAAAAAAATTAAAATTTTATTGGTTTTGGGATTTGTTTTATTTTACATTATTCCTGTTTTTGCCCATAAAGTTAATATTTTTTACTATGCGGAAGACAACAATATATATCTTGAAACATATTTCAGTGACGGAACCAAATGCAGAAATTCGGAAATAGAGGTTTATGACAATAACTTAAACAAACTTTTATTAAAAGGAAAAACAGATTTGCAAGGAAAATTCAGTTTCAAAATTCCGCAAATTCCCGATAAAGACACGTTAAAGGTTGTTTTAATAGCAGAGATGGGACATAGAACGGAAGTTACCATAAAACCTTCGGAATGGAAAGAATCAGACGAAGACTCAACGGAGCAGCGAGAATCAATTGGTGAAAAAAAACCTGTTAATTCTGAGAAACAACCACACTTGAACTCATATAATAATACATCTGAACTCAATTATAAAAAATTGGAAAAATTACTTGATAAAAAGCTTAAACCTGTATTAAGAGAACTTGCACTTTTAAGAAACAACAAGCCGAGTTTTAACGAAATATTCGGAGGAATAGGATATATCTTCGGTTTATTCGGTATTATTTTTTATTTTAAGGCTAAAAAATGATTGATTCAAAGTTTATTAACAAAAATTCTTTTTTAAACCGCATTGATCCGAGAGTGAGGCTTGTGTTCACTTTTTTTTACGCATTGGTAATAGCTGTTTTAAAAGATGTTAATGCTGTGTATGTTGCTCTTATGTTGCCTTTTTTACTGATATTTACAAGAAATATCAGGTATTTTAACCTTTTAAAAAGACTTACAGTTGTTAACGGGTTTATTTTTCTTTTATGGATTTTTCTTCCTCTTTCATTTCCGGGAGAGACTTTGTATCATTTCAAAACACTTTCTTTCAGTAAAGAAGGTTTTGAATACGCATATCTGATAACCCTCAAATCAAATGCGATTCTTATTACCACTATATTTCTCCTCGGAATATCTTCGTTTATTGAGATAGCACATGCTCTCGACCATCTCGGGATTTCCAAAAAGCTAATATTTTTACTTTATTTTTGTTACAGATATATTCAGGATATTTCATGGCAGTATAAAAAACTTACAAATTCATTGAAAATAAGAGGTTTTACTCCTAAGACGAATTTATTCACCTATAAAACTTACGCCTATCTCGTTGGAATGCTGCTTGTTAAGAGTTATGACAGGGCTGAAAGAGTTATTAAAGCTATGACATGCAGAGGTTTTAACGGAACTTTTTTTACTTTGAATCATTTTCATTTTAAATCTTCCGACTATATATATTCTTCAGCAGGAGCAATTTATCTTTTGTTAATAACCGGAGCAGCCTTTTGGAGTCATTAATCAAGCTTGAAAATGTAAAATTCGGTTATTCCGAAGATAATATTATTTTTGAAAAACTGAATTTCACTTTGAACAAAAATGAAAAAGTTGCATTAACAGGGGAGAACGGCTCAGGTAAAACAACTGTTTTTCACATTATTATGGGATTGCTTCCTGTGTTTTCAGGGAAAGTTTTTCTTTTTGGAAATGAAATGAAATCAGAAAAAGATTTTAGAAAGTTCAGGACAAAAATAGGTTTATTGTTTCAAGATTCGGATGACCAGTTATTTTCCCCTACCGTAATTGACGATGTTGCTTTCGGTCCTTTAAATCTCGGTATAAAAGGTCACGAAGCAAAACATATAGCTGAAAAAACTTTAAAGAATCTCAACATTTTTCACTTAAAAGACAGAATTACTTATAAGCTTTCCGGTGGAGAGAAAAGAATGGTTGCTCTTGCAACAATTCTTGCAATGAGCCCTGAAGTGCTTCTTCTTGATGAACCTACAAACGGTGTTGATGAAAAGCATCTTAATCTGTTAATAGATTTTCTTTTGCAAACGGAGCTTAGTTATATTGTTATTTCACATGATGAAAGTTTTTTAAACAGAGTTACCGAGAAAAGACTGCTCCTTTCCAAAGGCACTGTCAAAAGTTTTTAATTTCAACATGTTCTGCATGTCTTGTTAATTTTTTTATTTTATGATATTGTTTAAAAAAATATATTTTTTAATAAATTTGAAGATATTAAGTATTTGCTTAAATAAATTCAGTTTTGTTGCAAAACTTTTTTAAGGAGAAATAATGGAAAGAGTAATAGAGAGATTCAATAATCTTAAAATTCTTGTAATCGGTGATATAATGCTTGACAGGTTTATTTGGGGTGAAGTTGAGAGAATATCTCCTGAAGCGCCTGTGCCTGTGGTAAAAGTTACAAGAGAAAATTACACTCTCGGAGGAGCCGCCAATGTTTTAAACAACGTTGTTTCTCTCGGTGCCGAAGCTTGTCTATGCGGTGTGGTGGGTGATGACATTTTCAGTAGCAGTGTTATCCGTTTACTTAGTGATAAGAATGTTTCACTCGAAGGAATAGTTGTTGAATCCGAAAGAACAACCATTGTGAAAACAAGAGTTATAGGACAGAAGCAGCAAATTGTTAGGGTGGACAGGGAAGACGATAAAAAAATAAAAAACAGCAGCATTAAAACTCTTGTTTCTTTTATTGAAAAAAATTTGGACAGATTTGATGCGGTTATATTGTCCGATTACGGAAAAGGACTTATTACAGGAGGTTTTTACAAATCTTTGATTTCCATGATTTTGGAAAAAAAGAAAATTTTAAATATAGACCCGAAAAATTCCAATATGAACATTTATAAAAAAGCCACTCTTTTGACTCCTAACCTTCATGAGGCAAGTTTTGCAGCAAACATGAAGATAACTTCCAAAAACCTTGAAAAAGCGGGAAAAAAGCTTTTGAAAAAATTTATGTCCCAATACCTTGTTATTACTCTGGGAGACAAAGGAATGGCTATTTTTACCGATGAAAACGGTAATTTTATCCATATTCCAACTGTTGCAAAAGATGTTTATGACGTTACAGGCGCCGGTGATACGGTTATAAGTGTTATTACAATGGCAATGGCAATGGGAGTAAGCGTGGAAGAAGCTTCAAAGCTCGCAAACATTGCAGCGGGAATAGTTGTTGGTAAATTAGGCACTGCAACGGTTACAAGAGAAGAACTGATTAAAGGTGTCAAATGAATAACGAATTAGGCTATTGTCTGGGACTAATAGCAAATCCTAATTTAACTTTGAACCTTGAGTTTGTATTAGCCGTTGAAACTTAAAAGAGTCTGAAATAGAGCAAATAAAATTTCAAGTGAGTAATTGTGTCAAATATTAAAAAATATATCCTAAGGAGCATAATTTTTTTTCTGTTTGTTTTTAAGTTGTATTCTGCGGATATTGTTTTTCTTGATGTTAAATTTCCTGAAAAAACTTCTTATCCTCGTTTTATTAGCGGTTGTATAAACTGCCATAAAAAAGTTACTATCCTTGATGAAAATCATAATTTCAAGTGTGTTCAGTGCCATAACGGAAACAATTCTTCAAACTTAAAAAAAACAGCTCATAAGGGGATTATACCCAATCCGTCGGATTTAAAATTTGTTTCAGAAAAATGCGGTGATTGCCATGATCAAGACATAAAAAAAGTCAAAAAATCTCTTATGTCAACTGCAAACGGAATTATTAACATAACGAGATATTTGTGGGGTGAGCAGGATTCTCCTTTAAAGCATTACTCTGTGTATAATCTCCCAAATGAGAAAATAGTCGATGATTTTTTAAGAAAAGTTTGTTTGAGATGTCATATTAACACAAAAGGTAGCGGAAGATTCGGAGAGAGCAGAAGCTCCGGATGTGCAGCTTGTCATGTCCCTTATAAAAACAACGGTGAACATTTACATGTTTTTTCGGATAAAATTCAGACCGCACAATGTTTGCACTGTCATAATTTCAATAGAATAGGTATGGATTATGCGGGATATTTTGAGCACGATTATTCGAGAACCTATCGTTCTCCCATTTATAAAGGAGGTTTGCCCCCTAAAATTTACGGTATTTACCAGCACAGATTGCAGGAGGATGTTCATTTTGAAAAAGGTATGGATTGTGTTGATTGTCACAACAAAGAAGATGTTATGGGGAACGGTGATGAAAAAAATTTCAAATATGAGCAGGTTCATGTAAAATGTGAAAGCTGTCATAAAAAATACAATAAAAAACTTCTTGAGCATAAACTGCATAAAAGTCTCGAATGTTATGCGTGCCATTCTGCTTGGGGCTTTCAAGACTACGGTTTAAACGTATTAAGAGAAGATTTTCAAGGATATTTTAAATGGAAATTTCTCAAAGACATTAATGTCCCGGATACTCAAGAGATTCTTGCAAAGAGTCTCGGAAGATACGGAGAACTTGCAAAACTGAAACAAGGTAAGAAAAATTTTTCGGATAACTTGCTTCCGCCGTATGAAACCGATTATTTAACAGGAGAAAAAAAGCTTGGAGTATGGTATTTGGGTTGGGTTTACAGAAGATGGGAAGACCCTGTGCTCGGAATAAATCAACGTGGGAAAATATCTCCTGTTCGTCCTGATTATCAGTTTTATGTGAGTTATAGTGACAAAGATTACAATGTGAAAATTAACAATAAGAAGATGATTTTCAATTGGAGCCCTTATGTTCCTCATACTGTTTCAAAATACGGGAGAAGCTGTTTTTCCTGTCACGGTAATTTAAAGGCAATGGGATTGGGATATGGAATGCTTGCTGATAACGGCAGTGTTTACAATATGTTTCAGCCTTGGAAAGACGGACTTAAAATAAATTTTCCCCTTGAAAAAATAGTGGATTCAAAAGGGAAACCTCTTCAAAATTTCGTTTATCCCGAAGCTTCGCCTTTATCTGCTGATAAAATTAAGAAATGTTTAAAAATAAAGTGAAAAATTTACCTATTATTGACTTATGAAACAATAAATATTAAACTTATA
>CAZLFW010000050.1:0-10089 GCA_964559045.1 uncultured bacterium | reverse complement strand
AAGTATGTCATTTATTTTCCAAGCATCCTTTCCCGCAAAAAACAAACCGTTTTCCAAATCACCTTCTTTTGCAGCATTAAGAGCTTTTTTTATGCAAAATTTTTGGGTGCATGCTTTCAGACACTTGCTGCACGATTCAGGTTTGGGACATTTGTTTTTAAGTATAAGCTCCACAAACTTGGTCTTTATGGCATTAGCAGGCAAGCCAACTGAACTTATAATTGAAATAATATCACCTTCTTTTGCTTTAACTACAAGTTCTTTAAAAGTATTGGCAACGCTTGATTCTTCGCTTGCAAGAAATCTTGAGCCCATTTGAATCCCGTCCACTCCAAGGGAAAAAGCTTTTTTTATATCCATTTTATCTATTATTCCACCGGCGGCAATTACCGGTATTTTTAAATTCTCTTTAATTTCCTTAACTATATCCCAGCTATCTTTGTCAGTGCCCACATGTCCCCCTGCATTGCCTCCTTCCACAACAACAGCGGCAGCTCCCAATTTTTCGGATATTTTAGCAAGTTTTAAAGAAGAAACTATCGGCAATACAGGAACATTTCCTTTCTTCCCAAGGGAAAACATATCCCTTGAAAAACCTGCCCCTGAGATAATCAGGTCTATCTTTGCTTCAATGGAAGCCTTAATCAGTTCTACAAAATTTGAAACAGCAAACATTATATTGACACCTATAATGCCGTTTGACAGTTTCCTTGCGATTTTAATCTCTTCGGTTAATTCTTCAGGAGTAAGAGTGCTTCCTGCAATAACCCCGATACCGCCTTCATTTGCAACTGACGCAGCTAATTTGGCACTTGAAACTTTTACAGCCATGCCTCCTTGAATAATAGGAAACTCTGGCATTAAATCCGCAATTCTCAATTTTGGGAATTTTAACATTATAAACTGCTCCGTAAATTGTTTTTTGACAAATCGATTATTTCATATAGATTTATTAATAAAATTGCAAGAAATTTTACAACTTAATTGCTCATTCCGAAAATATGTGGTATTACAAGTGTTATCTGGGGAAAAACAGCAATAAGCAACAAAGCTGCAAGCATGGATAAAATAAAAGGTATTACGCTTTTAAAAGTCTCCTCTATGCCAATATCCGCCAAATGCGCAGTCACATAAAGATTAACCGCAACAGGAGGTGTAAATTGACCAATGGCAAGATTAAACGTCATCATAACTCCGAACCATACTGGGTCCCAGTTAAAACGAGCGATAATAGGAATAAATATGGGAAGAAAAATGTAATATATTGAAATGGCATCAATCATCATACCTGCTATAAAAAGTATCAGATTAATGAAAAATAAAATCATATACTGATTGGTGCTTACTGACAGCAGATAGTTAGAAATTGTATCAAGAGTTCCAAGTGTGCTTGCAGCCCAAGAAAACAAACCTGCAAGAGTCACAATGAGCATTACTATTGCAGACGCATTACACGCATCAACAAGAATATGATAAAATTTTTTAACATTAAGTGTCCTGTAAACCACAAACCCGAGAAAAATTCCGTAAAAAACAGCTACAACAGCAGCTTCAGTTGGCGTGAAAACTCCTCCGTAAAGACCACCCAAAATAATCGCAGGTGCAAGCAATCCCCAAAAAGCTTCTTTGAAAGCTTGAAACAAAGTAATATTTTTATCATGTTCAGCAAGTTTACCGTATCCTTTTTTAACTGAGATAATATATGCGGGAATAATCAGAGAAAATCCCGCAAGAAGACCAGGTAAAATTCCTGCTGCAAATAAAGTGGTAATTGAAGTCTTGGTTAATGCACCGTAAATAATAAGTGCAATACTCACAGGAACAACTATTGCGGTGGAACCTGCTCCAGCAATAAGAGCTGCTGTAAATCCTTTGCTGTATCCTTCGTGAATCATTGCTGGTATCAATATTGCACCTATTGCAGCTGCATCTGCCGGTCCTGAACCTGAGATTCCTCCGAAAAAAACACAAACAGCAACAGCTACAATTGCCAGCCCTCCCGGTCTTGCACCTACAAGAAGATTTGTAAACCTAACAAGTCTTTCCGAAATTCCGCATCTTTCCAATATGAATCCAGCAAGAATAAACAAAGGAATCGCAAGTAAAGGGAATTTTGCTATGCCTGAATAAAAATTCGGAGATACAACTGCAATGCCCAATCCCGATTTCCATATTACAAAAATGGCAGCCAATCCTATGGAAACCGCAATAGGCACTCCAAGTAGCAACAAAACTAAAAAAATCAAAAAGAGAACAGCACCCATATAGTCTAATCGTTCCTATTTCCGAATAATTCGATTATTTTTTGAATTATTCTAATATTAATCAAAATAGACCCCAAAGGAATAGCCATTACATATATCCATTCGGGAATATCAAGAGCTTCGGTTGTTATGTTAAGCTCAATTTCATCAAGCAGATGAAAATAACTTAAAAAAGCAATTACCGAAAAGAGAACAAAGCTTAACACAAGAGAAAGCAGATTTAACTTAAATTTGGTTTTTTCCGATACTTTGGAATCAAGATACATTAATCTCAAATGTTGGTTTTTCTTAAAAGCCGCACTTGCACCGAGCATTGTTAAAAAAACCATTGAGCTGACTTCAAGCTCTTCAGTGGATGCAAAAGAGTATTTTATAAAGTATCTTGTTAAAACATTTACAAAAGCAAGCAGAGCCATTAAAAAAAGAAGAATGGCTCCGCTCACCTCTTCAAAATTTTTAAAAAACCACTTAAGTCTGCTTTTTTCAGATTTTTTCATTCGTTATATTTACGTTAATTTTAAACTGTATTATTTTCCGTAATTCACTGCTTTTTCAGCTTCTTTTACAATATTTACACCTATTTTCGGAACCCATTTGTCATAAATCGATTTTGTAAGCTTTTTAAACTCCGCAATTTGAGCCGGAGTTAAAACAGTTACATCCATTCCGTGACTTTTGAGAGTATCAAGAGCACTAAGGTCGGGAGGAATCAAGCCTTTTCTAACCTGAGTTTTCTGCCAGTAGGAAGCTTCAACTGCAGCTTGCTTTATAATGGCTCTGTCTTCCGGAGTAAAACTGCTCCAAACTTTGTTGTTAACAGACATCATAAGTGGATCTATAACATAGTGCCATAAAGTAACATATTTGTGAAACTGCCAAATTTTAACGGGAATTTCAATGCCAACCACAGGATTTTCCTGTCCGTCGACAACTCCCTGCTGAAAAGCCACTTTTGCTTCACCCCAGTTCATATTTACCGGATTTGCTCCCAACGCTTTCATAATATCAATAAATATTGGAGTTCCCACAACTCTTATTTTAAGCCCTTTCAAATCCGCAGGTGTAACTATTGCTCTTTTGGAATTTGTTATTTCCCTGTATCCGTTTTCACCCCATGCAAGAACAGTAACACCTTTCTTTTTAATAATGTTTTTCAAAGTCTCACCTACATATCCCTCGGTAACTCTGTCAAGGGCATTGTAATCTGGAAAAAAGAAAGGCAAATTGAAAAGATTCAATTGTTTAACAGTTGAAGACCAGTTAATTGTGGAGGCAAAAGCAAAATCAGCCACTCCTCTTCTCAAAATAAGAAACTCGTTGGTTTGCTTGCCTGCCATTAGGGAAGCTGCGGTATAAACTTTAATATTGACTCTGCCCTGGGTCCTTTCTTTAACCAATTTTGCAAAATAGCTTGCGCCCTCTCCCCATAAAAGCTTTGGTCCTACAACACAGCTTAGTTTATACTCCTTTTTGTAACTCGCTCCGAAAACCATACACGGAATTAAAAAAAATGCAAAAACAAACAAAAAAAATCTTTTCATAATCTCTCTCCTTTCAATATTATTTAATTTTTTTTTAGCACCATTAAAAAAAAATTTCAATAAATTATCAATATTTTTTCAAATTTTTATTGACTTATCCTTTTTATACTGCTATACCTTTTAAATCAAGGCTAAAAAGTGTTACAAGATAATACTTTAAGCCTCCAAGAATTTTAAAGGAGGAAACAACATGCAACAAGGCAAAGTAAAATGGTTTAATGAAAAGAAAGGCTATGGATTTATTTCCATGGAAAACGGCGAAGATGTATTTGTACATTATTCAGCTATTCAAGGTGATGGATTTAAAACACTCAGAGAAGGTGAAAGCGTGAGTTTTGAAATTGTTGACGGTGCAAAGGGACCACAAGCAGATAAAGTAGAAAGACAGTAAGCCATCATCCTCCCTGTTTATACAGGGAGGATTTAACATATTATTTTAATCGAAGCTATCATTAACATTATAGAAAATATTTTCTGAAGTTTTTCCTGATTAAGCTTTTTAGCAACTCTCAAACCATATCTCGTTGAAAAAGCTCCGAGTATTCCACAAATTAACACTAAAGAAATGTCCATAAAACCCACAAAAGGCAAACTCAGTCCTATTTTATCCATACCTCCGGAAATATAACCGAGCACTCCGCCTATTTTATTAAAAGGAATAAGTGAAACCGAAAAACCTTGTGCAAATATTATAGGCACTTTACAAAAAGCTGTTACAAGAGGAACTGCAAGTATTCCGCCTCCTATTCCGAAAAATCCTGAAAAAAATCCCACAATAAAACCTATTGTCAAAAAAGGAAGGAAGTTCATCTTAAAATCAGATAGGACAAAATCTTTTTGCTTCCCACTCTTTTTAGGAAAAAACATTTTAATTCCCATTAAAAAAAGGAAAACACCGAGAAAAATTTTTAAACTGTCGCTGTTTATAACAGAAGCCACTCTTCCGCCCAAAATTCCTCCGATTAATCCTGCGCCTGCAAATTTCACCGTGTTTTTAAG
Source organism: uncultured bacterium (assembly GCA_964559045.1). Lineage (GTDB taxonomy): Bacteria > DYJV01 > DYJV01 > DYJV01 > DYJV01 > CAZLFW01. The sequence continues at coordinate 5,285 of CAZLFW010000050.1, read as the reverse complement.
TGTTAAAAATCCGTGTTTGTAATAATTATGGAAGTTTTTAAAAGAATTTATCAAAATTATACCGTTGCTTGTTCCGAGAATACATTGGGAAAGATAATCGGGATGTGGATGCGGAAAAAAAGAGTAAAGAAAAAAAAGAGATGGAATAATCAATATTCCACCTCCTATTCCTAATAATCCTGCCAAAAATCCGCTTCCCACACCTATTAAAATAATTGACAGAAAATATAGTATTGTCATTAATCCAATTTCACTGCTTTTCCTTCTTCTCGAAGCTTGAAAAATTCAAGTGCTACCTGTGGGAACAAAGCATATGAAAGAACATCTTCCACTGATTTTGCTTTGTCGCCAAGCTCTGATTTAAGTTTGTCCATCTCAGGCTCCAAATAATCAGCAGGTCTTCCCTCAATAGGTTTGTCACCTTTTAAAGCAAGTTTCTGAACTTCGGGATCAAAAGGAGCAACGGATTTACCATACATGCCTTTTAATATGTTAATTGTCTCTTTTGTAAACATTGCATATCTTTTCCCCATTAACACGTTAATTGTTGCCTGCGTCCCAACAATCTGACTCGAAGGTGTTACAAGAGGAGGATAGCCGAGGTCTTTTCTTACTCTCGGGATTTCAGCAAGAACATCGTGAAGTTTGTTAATTGCACCCTGAGCTTTAAGCTGTGTTTCCAAATTCGACATCATGCCACCTGGGACCTGATATATCAAAACTTTTGTATCAACACCTGTAAAAGAACTTTCAACATCTTTATATTTTTCTCTTACACCTTTAAAATATTCCGCTATTTCTCCGAGCAATTCAACATCCAAACCGGTATCACGCTCGGTTCCTTTTAAAGAAGCAACAAAGCTTTCTGTGGGAGGTTGAGACGTGCCTTGGGACAAAGTGGAAATTGCCGTATCAATAATATCGACACCTGCTTCAATACCTTTCAAATATGACATGTGTGCCATTCCGCTGGTGCAGTGGCAATGGAGATGCACCGGAAGTCCCACTTTATCTTTGAGCTGTTTCACCAAGTCGTATGCATCGTAAGGTGCAAGGAGTCCAGCCATATCTTTTATGCAAATTGTATCCGCACCAAGCTCTGCAAGAGTTTTGGCAAGACTTACAAAGTAATCGTTGTTATGAACAGGACTAATTGTATAACTAATTGCAGCCTCAGCTATTTTACCCTGTTTTTTAACTTCTTCAATAGCTTTTTTCATGTTTCTCGGGTCATTTAAAGCATCGAATATTCTGAAAACATCTATACCGTTTGTAGCAGCTCTTTCAATAAAGGCTTCCAAAACATCATCGGCATAATGCCTGTAACCAACAATATTTTGACCTCTCAAAAGCATTTGAAGTTTGGTGTTAGGTAAATTTTTCTTTAAAACTCTCAGCCTTTCCCATGGATCTTCCTTTAAAAATCTCAAACAAGTATCAAATGTTGCGCCACCCCATACTTCAAGAGACCAAAACCCCACTTTGTCAAGCTTTTCGCATATTGGGAGCATATCTTCCGTTTTCATTCTCGTGGAAAGAAGAGATTGGTGGGCATCCCTTAAAATAGTATCCGTAATCATCAATTTCTCCATAGCTGTATCTCCTCCTTTAAAATTTTTAAGCATGATAATTGTATACTGTATACAAGCAATTTTTCTTATAAAAAAAGCGCTGTAATAAAACAGCGCCAAATAATAATTTACTCAATAACAGCTAAAACTGTTTCAGTTTCAACAGTATCACCTTCGTTTACCTTAACTTCTTTAACTGTCCCGGAACAAGGCGCCACTATTGGCATTTCCATTTTCATTGCTTCGAGGATTACCACTTCATCACCTTCTTCAATGCTATCTCCGGGTTTTACTTTAATTGATAATATTTTACCTACCATAGGTGCTATTACATCCATTTTACCCTCCTGATTGAAATTAAAATTTCAAAGTGCATAACACAAGAAAAATCATATTGCAAGTTAATTTAGTTTTTTTCTGTTTTCAGCAATTGAGGCTATTTCATCAAGAAATTTTTGCTCTTTTAAATTCTCTTCTCTGAAATATTCCAGCCTTTTCTTTTCTTTTAAGTTCTCCAAAACCTTTCTCTCTTTCATTGCCTGAAACATTTTATTTTCCAAAGCAACAAGTTCATTTTTCAGATTATGGAGTTTTAGCTCCGTATATTCCAGCTCTTTTCCTAACCTGAAAAGATAATTATCTATAATTTTAATCATATTAACATCCAAAACAGTTTGCAATTCTTTTTTGTTTTCTGTAATTTTCTTCTTTATTTCACCTATTTTTACTTCACATTCATTAATTTCTTTCTTCTTTAATCTGTATTCCCTAACAGCTTCTTCTTCCTTTATTTTTCTAAAATTAAGCACATTTTCAAGTTTAAATTTAAACATTTGCCTCTTTTAAAATTCTATCCTAAAATATTTTTTAATTCTTTCACTGTTTCATTAAGCTCAAAAGATTCTTCTATTTTTTGCTTCAAAAAATCGTTAATTGCGTCAATTTTGGAAATTGCAAAATCTATTTTAGGATTGGAGCCTTTATTGTATGCACCTATATTAATTAAATCTTCCGCTTCCTTGTAAACTGCATAAGTTGATACAAGTTTATTTGCAAGCTCTTTATGCTCTTCTGAAACAACATCGTTCATCACCCTGCTTTTACTGTTTAATATATCTATGCAAGGATAATGATTTTGAGCTGCAAGCTGTCTTGAAAGAATAATATGACCGTCCAATATCGCCCTTGTTGCATCGGCAATGGGCTCATTCATATCATCTCCCTCCACAAGCACCGTATATATGGCGGTAAGAGAGCCTTCCGAATCGGAATTCCCTGCTCTTTCAAGAAGTTTAGGCAGTGTTGAGAACACGGAAGGAGTATATCCTTTTGTAGTGGGAGGTTCCCCTATTGCAAGTCCTATTTCTCTTTGAGCCATTGCAAATCTTGTTATTGAGTCCATCATTAAAAGAACGTGTTTTCCCTGCTCTCTAAAATATTCCGCAATGCTTGTGGCAACAAACGCTCCTCTCATCCTCAATAACGGAGAACTGTCGGAAGTAACTGCAACAACAACAGACCTCGCCAGCCCTTCTTCTCCCAAATCTTTTTCAATAAACTCTTTAACCTCTCTTCCCCTTTCTCCAATCAGCCCTATAACGTTTACATCAGCTTTGGTATATCTTGCCATCATGCCTATTAACGTGCTTTTTCCAACTCCTGAACCTGCAAGTATACCCATTCTCTGTCCTTTTCCAATAGTAAGTATGCCGTTAATAGATTTTATGCCTACATCAAGATGTTCCGTAATTCTTTTTCTTTTCAACGGATTAATAGGTTCTCTGTAAATGGTAACGGAATCTTCATAAGAAATTTCACCTTTTCCATCTATGGGCTGTCCCAGTCCGTCTATTACTCTTCCCAGCAAGCCTTTTCCCACTTTTATATTGGTTAAACCTTTTGAAGCGTAAATAAGACAGTTTGGTGTCAAACCTTTGGTATCGGTAAAAGGCATAAGCAGTATTTTATTACCTTTAAAACCGACTACTTCAGCCTGAATAATCTCATTGTTTTCGTTAATTATGGAACACACGCTGCCTATGGAAACTCCGGGTCCTATGCCTTCTATAACAATACCGGCAACATTTGTCACTTTACCGTAAATCTTAACAAGTTCTTCCTCTTTTAATATTTTTTCCATTTTTTCGAGAATTTCCATATTCTGTTGATTCCTTATACAAATTTAAAATTGTTTACCGCATATTAAAACTTAAAATCTGAAACAAAACTTGAAAACTAATTTTCAAGTTTTAATCCTGATTTCAATATATCGTGCAAGTGCACTATGCCTACTGTTTCATGTTTGTTATTAATTACAAACAAACTTGTAATCGAATATTTTTCCATTATAATCAAACCGTTTAAAGCCCTTTCATTTTCATTCACTGTTCTCGGATTTTCCGTCATAATATCTCTTGCTTTTAAAGGGGTAATGTCTGTAAATTTTTCAAGCGCCCTTCTTAAATCACCGTCAGTTATAATTCCTTTAAGCACACCTTGCTCAAATACACCTGCACAACCGAGCCTTTTTGAACTTATCTCGAATATGGCTTTTTTAACATCGTCATTAATGTCCACAGCGGGAATTTTTTCATCAGTGTGCATTAAGTCTCTTATTTTTAATGTAAGTTTTTTACCTATTAAACCTCCGGGATGCCTTATGGCAAAATCCTCATATTTAAAATCTTTTAATTTCGACAGAGTGAGGGCAATTGCATCACCAAGGGCAAGAGTTGCCGTGCTGCTTGAAGAAGGTGCCACATTTAAATGTCCCGCTTCTTTTATGGCAGGAATAAGAAATATAAAATCAACATTTTTTGCAAGATTGGAGTCTTCTCTTGTGGTTATGCCCACTATTTTGTCGCAAACAAGCCGCAATGTGGGTAAAATTGTTATCAGCTCTTCAGTTTCTCCGCTTGCTGAAACTGCAACTACAATATCCCTATTGTCAACAGAACCTACATCTCCGTGAATTGCTTCCGCAGGATGAAGATAAAAAGCAGGTGAACCTGTGCTTGACAAAGTAGCAGCTATTTTTTTACACACAAGACCTGATTTGCCTATACCTGTTAACACTATTTTGCCTTTGCAGTTATACAGTAATTCTATTAAACGGTAAAAACTTTCGTCAATACAATTTTTCAAAGCCACAAGAGCCTCTATTTCCGCATTAACTATGCTTTTTCCGTATTCTATTACACTTTTTCGCTCCATTTTCATTCCCATATTCATATTATTATAATTATTCGTTATTATTCATGGTTATTTGCAATAATTAAAAATCACTAAATCCTAATAACTAAATCCTGTAAGGGCAATTCATGAATTGCCCCTACCTAATCACTAAATCCCAAAATAACGTGGAACAGTATTACTTCAAAAGTATCTCCATTCCTTTTTCATATATTCTGCTATTGCCTGTTATTTTCACATCCAACGGGTCAAAAAACAGTATCTCAACCTCTGCAAATTTTGCTATCACATCTCTGAAACTGTCGTCTTTTGCTTCAAAATAACCTTTTTCCAATATTTCTCTACATACTTCATAAAACTTCTCTCGTTCTGCTTTGTTAATTTTTTTTGAAAAATTCAAAAAATGCGCTATCTCTGTATATGCAAGCCATTTTCGTCTATCTAAATAATCTTTTAGAGAATTATAGTTTTTCCATTCTCTAAATAATTTTTGAATTAATGGAATACATCCTCCCAAATAAT
>CAZLFW010000049.1:0-3131 GCA_964559045.1 uncultured bacterium | reverse complement strand
CAGTGTCAAATAAAAGTCTATTTAATAATCTTTATATTTTATTCTTTCTATTGTCAATGATTTTCCTGTTGAGTTGTCCAAAGTTACAAATACACCTTGAATTTCTTTTCTGCCGTTATCTTTGACTTGAAACCTTCTGGGCATTTGTGTAATAAATTTTTCTATAACTTCTTTTTGATTAAAGCCTATAATTGATTCCACTGTTCCTGTCATTCCCGCATCGGTTACGTAAGCGGTTCCTTGATCAAGCACTCTGTTGTCTGCTGTTTGAACATGAGTATGGGTCCCAACCACAGCGGAAACTTTTCCGTTTAAAAAATATCCCATAGCTTCTTTTTCTGATGTTGCTTCAGCATGAAAATCAACAAAAATATTTTGTGAATCCCCGTTAATTTCCTGCAAAACCTTTTCAATGCATGCGAAAGGGCAATCAACGCAGTCTTTCATAAGAGTTCTTCCCATTATATTTATTACTGATAATTTTTTGCCGTTTTTTTCAAGGACTATCCAACCTTTACCCGGCACAGAAGCCGGATAATTTGCGGGACGTAAGATATTGTTGTGATTTTGGAGAAAATTTTCAGCTTCTTTTTTGTCCCATATATGATTTCCAGATGTGTAGGCATCTATTATGCCGAGATTATTTATATCATTAAAAGTTTTTTCTGTAATTCCAAATCCGCCTGCAAGGTTCTCAATATTAACAATTAGAAAATCGGGTTTTAAAGTGTTTTTCAAGTTGGAAATATGCTTTTTTAAAACTTTTCTTCCCGGCTTTCCTACCACGTCTCCTATAAAAAGAATCTTTAAAATGTTATTTTGCATACTCCACAGCTCTCATTTCTCTTATAACGGTAACTTTAATTTGTCCGGGATAGGTAAGACTCTGCTCAACTTGCTTTGCAATGTCTTTTGCAAGCACAAAAGCATGTTCGTCTGAAATTCTGTCGTTCTCCACTATAACTCTTACTTCTCTTCCCGCTTGAATAGCGTAAGATTTTGAAACACCTTCAAAATCTGTTGCTATTTTTTCAAGTTCTTCAAGACGTTTAATATAGCTTTCATACATTTCGCCTCTTGCACCTGGACGTGCTCCTGAAAGAGCGTCTGCTGCCTGAACTATAACCGAATAGATTGAAATTTTGTCAACTTCATCGTGATGGCTTGCTATTGCATTGACAATTTCTTTGTCTTCGCCGTATTTTTTGGCAAGATCTCCGCCTATTATAGCGTGTGAGCCTGGAACCTCATGGTCAACCGCTTTACCTATGTCGTGAAGCAATCCTGCTCTTCGCGCTTTTTTATAATCCAAACCAAGCTCCGATGCAATGATTCCGGAAATAAAAGCTGTTTCAATAGAATGTTGATATATATTTTGGCCGTAGCTTGTTCTGTATGTGAGTCTTCCCAGTAATCTTACCAATTCGTGGTGCATTTTGTGAAGCCCAACTTCAAACAGAGCTTTCTGACCGAATTCTCTGATTTTTTCATTAATTTCTTTTTCCGTGTTTTTAAGCACTTCTTCAATTCGAGCAGGATGTATTCTGCCGTCTTCAATTAATTTTTCAAGGGTTAATCTTGCTATTTCACGGCGAACAGGGTCGAAACATGAAATAACAACAGCTTCCGGAGTATCGTCTATAATAAGGTCAACTCCTGCAATTGTTTCAAGGGTTCTTATGTTTCTCCCTTCTCTGCCTATAATCCTTCCTTTCATATCTTCATTGGGAAGATTCACCACTGATACGGTTTTTTCCGCTACAAAATCAGAAGAATAACGTTGAATTGCAAGTGCCAGTATCTCACGTGCTTTTTTGCTTGCATTATCTCTGAATTCTTCTTCTATTTCCTGAAGTCTTTTGGCAACTTCGTATTTGGCTTCTTCCTCCATATTTTTCATTATTATCTGCTTTGCCTCTTCTTTGGTAATTCCGCTTATTCTCGAAAGTTCTTCGTTGATTTTATTCAGTTTGAAATTGTAGTCATTTATTTTTTCTTCAACTTCTTTAAGCTGTGCATTAATGCTTTTTTCTTTGGAAACAATTTCCAATTCTTTTTCAGCAATAACATCTTCTTTTTTTGCAAGATTTTCTTCTTTTTGAAACAGCCTTTTTTCATGAGCTGAAAGCTCGTTTCTTTTCTCTTTGATTTCTTTCTCAAGGTCTGCCTTAACTTTGAAAATTTTGTCTTTTGATTTGACTTCAGCTTCTTTCAAAAGTATTTCAGCTTCTTTTTTAGCTTTGGATATAATATCTTCCGCTCTTTTTTCAGAATCTATCAAATCTTTTTTTAGAAAATATTTTGCAATGAAAAATCCCGCTGCAATACCTATGATAAAAGTTGCTATACTAATGTATGATTCCATTATCCCCTCCTTATCTATTTTAAAATGAGCTAATTGAATAATTTAACATAAAACCTGCAGAGTTCTTTTTGAAAAAGAGAAGAGTAATTTTGAAGAGTGAACCAGACTGCCGTTCCGGAAATAAATTAATGAACCTGACAAATGTCAAGTGGGAGATCTTTTGCCGCTTTAGGCTTTCTGCTGAAATGCAGACATGCACACCACGGCAATGGAAGATTTCCCGTTCTTATAGTGTTGGCTCAAAAATTGTATTTCCAGTAACAAGCAGTCCAGTCATTAGCAAACCTCTGAAACTTTGTTAATTAAAGAATCTATTTTTTTGGATATAAAATAATTATCTGCAGTTGTATGCAGAGCAGTTAAAATGGCAAGCTTTTGGGTATCAGCGGTTCCCGCCTGCCTTTCCATTTCTTTAATTCTTTTGTTCAGCATATCAACAATGCGACTTAACTCTTCTTCTGGCAAAGGAGTTTTTATATTGTACTCCCTGTTAAATATTTTAACCGGTTTCTTCAACTACTCCCTCTTTTTTAAGAATCTCTATAAGGCTGTCAATTTTTTCAATAGCTTCCAAGCTGCTTCTTTTGTAATTGTCAATGATACTTTCTTTTTCTGTTAATTCTTCTTTTAATTTTTTGTTTTCTTTTCTAAGGAACTCAACTATATTAATTAATTTACCTATTTTGCTTTCTAATATATCAAGTTTTTCTATCATATTTTTACTATATTCAAATATTCCTCCTGATAATAATGGAAGCGAAAGAGC
>CAZLFW010000048.1:0-10717 GCA_964559045.1 uncultured bacterium | reverse complement strand
TAACATCACGTGAAACGTGATACGTTAGTCATTAAAGGTTGTTTTTACACTATTCCCAACTGTGGAGAGAATAATAATCGGATAACATTTTCTCAAATTCTTCTCTTTTTAAAACATTTTCTCCGTTATTTATAGGTTCATTAAAAAATCTTGCTGGTATTGAATCATCTTTTTTTGTTAACCCACATTTATTATTGAAAAATTTTGTTAAATCCAAAACATTTAATGCAAGCTTTTTCAATTCTTCTTTATTCAATTTTAATCCTGAAGTAATATATATTATTTCACCAAGTTCGTCCCACATATATAAATCTCTGTAAAATCTGCATACAATAAGGCAGTCATGTATGGTTAATCTTTCCTCAAAATCAAGAAAAAGCTCTGCTTTGCCATCAATCTGGTTTTTGTCTATAAGCCCTGCAAGTTCAGCCTTGTAAAAAGTAGCTCTCAAATGACATGCTCCCCTTGGTGAAGTTGCATAAGCAAGCCCCATCCCTTTTAAGACTCTTGGCTCATATCCGGCTGGTTCAAGTCCTTTTACATGAATTGCTATATCCTCCATATCCCATTTTTTTGCTGCAAATCTAATCCCTTCAGCAAGAATATCACCTATACCTTTTCTAAAAACTATCATCTCTATTAATTCAGCAGCTTTTTCAGAATCACCATAAGAGATTTTATAATCTATTTTTCCAAGTTCACTTGCTTCCATGGTAAATGCAACAAGATTTCCTGCTGTTATTGTATCTATTCCATAATTGTCACATAAATCATTAAGATAAGCTATTTCTCTCAAATCATCAATTAAACATAATCCGCCAAAAGCATATATAGTCTCATATTCCGGACCTTCTATTTTCAAACCTTTATGTTTTCCATCTTTTACTTCGGAAAGTTTTCCACATGCCATAAAGCATTTGGGGCATGCTTTTGGCTTGGGATTAAGAATATCTTTCATTGCATCTGCTGATATTTTCTCCCACCTGTCAAATGTCCCCTGATGCCAATACTTGGAAGGAAAACCTTTAATAGAGTTGTTAATAGCAACAAGCATCGGGGTGCCAAGCTCTTTATAAGCTTTTACTCCTGCGTCATTTTTAGCTCTTTCAAGAATTTTTTTTGTAAATTCCTTTACTCCATTTTCTGAAAAAACTTCTCTTTTTTTATTACCTTTAAATGCTATTGCTTTTACTTTTTTAAAACCAAGAACCGCTCCAACACCTGTTCTACCAGCACTACGCCAATAATTATTTTCTATAACAGCAAATTTAACAAGGTTTTCAGCAGCCTGGCCTATGGTAATAATGCCACTATCCTTTCCAATCCTATCTCTAACAATGTCTTCTGTTTCATAGGTGCCTTTGCTCCAGAGGTCATTTGCATTGTGAAAAACAACCTGATTTTCTGAAATTTCAAGGAAAACCGGTAATTCGGATCTATCTTCAATAATAATTGCATCATAACCGGTTCTTGATATATATTGGGCAACATCTCCACCTGAATATGATTCAGAGTAAATTCCAGTAAGTGGTGACTTTGTAAAAACCCCATACCTGCTTGAACCATGAATAGCAGTATCAGTAATTGAACCAATGCTAAATATAATTTTATTTTTATCTGACAATGGCTCAACATTAAAAATTTCATCTTTAATAAGTAGATAAGTTGCTAATCCCTTGCCTCCGTAATATTTAGTATAAATTTCATCTTCAATTAACTCAACTTTAAATGTCTGCTCTTTTAAGTTAATTCTTAAAAGTTTCCCGTAAAACCCTTTCATTTTTTACTCCTTCACACAAAACAGCAATACTTTTGTCTTCTGTTTTTATTTTTTATGATTATCATTAAAACAACAAATGGTGATTCCGACAATAAAAATTAAACTTTATCGAATATAAATCATAACATATCTTTTTTCAATTAATTTTTTGATTTCATTGATGAGCATACAAAAAATTGTTAATTGATTTATAATATTTTTGAATTTTGAATTTGCATTGGTGAAATTTCCCCCTCTACGGGACAGAGGGGGAAGAGTATTTTGTATCTTCTTGCAAATTATAAATTCAAATACACGAACAAAGCTGAATTTCCGCCTTTGTTTGAGAGTGTCTCTGCTGTAAAATCTATTTTAACACCTGTAACTTCACTCCATGTATGACCTGAATACATTTCATCTTTTCCGTCACCGTCAATATCAGTTGCACTTGGATTGGAGCAAGATAAAAATTTCTCAGGAACAGTAATATAAGGATGACTTGCTGGTGAAGATGTTAATTTTGTAACTTCAAAACTTGCACTGCCTATTTGATTACCAGTTGCATCAAAATAAAAAAGAGCAGGCTTCCAATTCATTGTCCCCCACATAATCAAACTTGTCCCGTCGGAAAGCTTAGGAGGAAGTCCCGTTATTACAACATCACCTGAGTTGTAGTTAAATGGATTATTTCTGTGACCGCATCCGTTTTCGTTTTTAACATTATAATTACATGTGGAATTGTCATCTGCAATTGTTTCCACCAGCGGAGGTGTTCTGAAAGTATAAGTGTTGCTTGTTATGGAATATTTTGTCATTGTGGAATTATCGGTGGTGGACTTATATGTAATTTTCAATATGTAAATATCAGGTTTGGTCATATTGTCGGCAAAACTGAAAGTCAAAGGAACTCTCCCGCCGTTACTCACATAATCTGGATAAAGAGCTGATAAAGTTCCGTTGTCTACTGGCGCCCTAAGCCAAACCTGCCATGTTGAACTGTCTGTTTTGTAAAGCTGTCCGTCAAAATCGTCTATTAACCCTATTGAGTTTCCTCCGTTAGCTTCCCAATCGGAAAACGAAGTATTAAATCCGTAGCTGCTCCACGACGGCAATTTGGCTATTGTTACATTATCCACTTCATATCCTGATATTTTATAATCGTTTGTTCTGAAACCGAGAGTAACAACAACATCTTCGTTAAACATAAATTTCATTGTTACATCAGGCTTTTGCTGGTCAGGGTCTATTTTTAAATTTGTAAAAGAAAATGCACCGGGAATAAATTTGAATCCGAAAAATCCGGGCATTGGAGGAGGAATCAAAGCAAGCACTTCATCATCCACAGAATCTATAATACCGTCTCCGTCAGCATCCGTGTCAAAAATATCTGGAATACCGTCTCTGTCAGCATCTATGGCAGTTGTCTGTTGAACAACTGCGGAAGCTTTATCTGTGAGACCGAGCAAATTATTAGCCTTATTAAAACCTACAGGTGTGCCGTTGTCAGTTTTCAGCTCTTTTCCACCTGTTTCGAAATTCCCCGAGTCAACAATAAGCTTGCCGTTTTCATATTTCATGGTAAACTTTGAAACATTATCTTCGTAACTCCCTGCATCAGATTTTTTCTCGCTGAAAGCTGCTGTTTCAAATCGTCCGTCTTTTGTTAAGGATATTGTAAAAGGCATTGGAGGCAATTCCAGCTCAAATGTTCCGTCTTCACCAACAGGTGCGGTATACATTGTTCCGTTGTCAGAGGCAAAAATAATTTCGTGGTTTTTATCTGCTATCCCTTCTATTTTACCTATTACAGGAGAAGGAGGAAATTCAAGGGTAAAATTATCCGAACTTTTATTTACACCTGTTGCAGGAGGAAATATAAATGCTCCGTAAATACCGGAGCCTTCCCCTTCTCCTGAACTGCTTTTTTCAAAATCCACAGTGGTATCGGATGCAGTGTTAATCCAAAAACCTTCGTTTGACGATATTGTCTGAATAAAAGGAATGTTATAATCGTTAATCAATTTTACAATATCACTGTTTGAACTCCAAACTTCCCAATGTCCTTCTTTCCATTTCCAAACAGTATTAACACCGGAAATAAAATAATCTTTAGGAGATATGGAAGTTAAAGCGGGGTTTTTTATTGCTCCGAGATACCATGAATTTCCTTTGATAGACAGTTTAAAATTTTCAGGAGCATTGCCGCTTAAAGTGGCGATATAATCCGAAGTAGTGCTCTTTACATTAGCCCAATAACCTTTTCCTGAAAAAAGAGATGTAAACTTTGCAATACCGTAATTGTCCAAAATGGAATTAATGGAGTCATTTTCCGAAAAGATTCTCCACTGCCCATTGCTCCAGTCCCAAACAGTGTCGATTTTCTCCGAATTACCCAACTGTGAAGCGGAGCCGTTGTCAATACATACACCAATTAGGTTCCAACCTGATTTCAAAGGTATATCCTGTGCAAAAGCAAAACACGTTAAAACACTTATTAAAACATAAACAACAATCCCAGAAAAAAAACTTTTTTTCATATTCCCCTCCTCCGTTGCATTTGTGATATTATTATCTATAACCTATATAAAAAGAAAAGTATGTAATCAAAATCACAAAATGTTTTTTAATTTGAATAATTAATAAGAAAAAGTGAGTTAACGGAAACTGTTGACTTTTTAAACAAATAATAGTAATGTGTGCAAAATTTTTAATTCGGAGGTTGTTATGTTTAATCCTGAAGATGTTAAAAAAACAGCAGAAGAGAAAAAACGTTGGGAAAAAGAAACTTACGAGAAATCCACTCAAAAAGTCCCTGAAAGACTGCCTGAGTTTACAACTGTTTCCAATCAGCCAATTGAAAAAATATACACACCTGACAATATAAAAGATTTTGACTATATGAGAGACCTCGGATTTCCGGGAGAATACCCTTACACAAGGGGTGTTCAGCCAACCATGTATAGAGGACGACTATGGACAATGAGACAATTCGCAGGTTTGGGAACAGCGGAAGATACAAATGCAAGATTCAAATACCTTATAAATCACGGTGAAACGGGATTAAGCACAGCTTTTGACATGCCTACTTTAATGGGTTACGATTCTGACAGCCCAATGAGCAGAGGCGAGGTTGGAAAATGCGGTGTTGCCATAGACACTTTAAAAGACATGGAAATCCTTTTCAACGGCATTGACCTTTCAAAAGTTACAACCTCAATGACAATAAATCCGCCTGCTTCAATTCTGCTTGCAATGTATATTTGCGTTGCCGAAAAACAAAACGTGGGAATGGACAAAATAGGCGGCACAATACAAAACGACATGCTCAAAGAATTTATTGCACAGAAAACTTTTATGCTTCCCCCTGAGCCTTCTTTAAAGCTTATTGTTGATACAGTAGAATTTTGCACCAAAAACGTTCCTAAATGGAACACTATCAGTATTAGCGGTTATCACATAAGAGAAGCAGGCTCCACTGCAATACAAGAACTTGCATTTACCCTTGCCGACGGAATAGGATATGTTCAAGCCTGTATTGACAGAGGAATGGATGTTGATTCTTTTGCACCGAGATTATCATTTTTCTTTAACTCTCACATTGATTTTTTCGAAGAAATAGCCAAATACAGAGCTGCAAGAAGAATTTGGTCAAAAGTTATGAAAGAGCGATTCAAAGCTAAAAATCCGAAATCATGGATGTTGAGATTCCATACTCAGACAGCGGGATGTTCATTAACGGCTCAACAACCTTACAACAATGTGGTAAGAACCGCATTTCAAGGTTTATCAGCTGTTCTCGGAGGCACTCAATCATTGCATACCAATTCGTTGGATGAAGTTCTCGCTCTTCCTACCGAGCATTCAGTTACAATTGCTTTGAGGACACAACAAATTATAGCAGAAGAAATAGGAGTTACTAACACCATAGATCCGCTTGCAGGCTCTTACTTTGTCGAAGCACTTACCAACAAAATGGAAGAAGCTGCAATGGATTACATTAACAAAATAGATGAACTCGGCGGGATTTTAAGAGCGATTGAACTTGGATTTCCTCAACAGGAAATTGCAGATGCAGCATACAGATACCAAGAACAAATTGACAAAGAGGAAAAGATAGTGGTGGGAGTAAACAGATACCGAATGGATAATGAACCTCCTATTGAAACTTTGAAAATAGACCCTGAAGTTGAAAGAAAACAGCTTGAAAGACTTAAAAAGCTTAAAAAAGAAAGAGACAACTCAAAAGTTACCGACAGATTGGGCAAACTGGAAGAAGCTGCAAGAAAAGATGAAAATCTCATGCCTTATATTATTGATGCTGTGAGAGAATATGCTTCCTTGCAGGAAATTTGCGACGTATTCAGAAAAGTTTACGGAACTTTTAACGACCCTGCTATGTTCTAAGCTCATATTTTGAATTTTTAATCGGATTTCAGGTTTAATAATTTTATGTTGCTTTTTTGAAAAAATAAAAAGCGTTTTAGTCGGCTAATAGGCTCGGCATAAAAACACAGGTAAAAAATGATTCCTTTAAAGGACACTATTCCTCACAGATACACACCATTTATTACGTATATACTTATTGTTGTAAATGTTTTGATTTTTTTATTCGAAACATCTCTGCCCCCTAATGCTCTAAACCGTTTTATTTATACTTTCGGCATGGTTCCCGCGAGATATTCTCATCCTGAATGGGCATATATGATGGGGCTTCACTTTGACAATTACTGGCCCTTTTTCACCTGCATGTTTTTACACGGAAGCTGGTTTCATCTTATCAGCAACATGTGGTCTCTATGGCTGTTCGGCGACAATGTTGAAGATAAATTCGGACACTTCGGCTTTCTTATGTTTTACATAATTTGCGGATTAATAGCAGGATTTACCCATTACTTTTTTAACACACACGCCACTGTTCCTGTTATAGGAGCATCAGGCGCCATTGCAGGAGTCATGGGAGCATACTTCATAATGTTTCCTCATTCACGAATTCTTACTATTTTCCCGATATTTTTCATACCTTTCTTTTTTGAAATACCTGCTGTTATTTTTCTCGGTTTCTGGTTTATTTCCCAATTGTTTTCAGGGACATTTATGCTTGCGGCGCAACATACTTCAGGTATTGCATGGTGGGCGCATATAGGAGGATTTGTCGCAGGTATAATATTGCATAAAATCTTTGTCAAACCTCGCAGAGATTTTTTTCCTGACGAAATTTATCACAGATATTTTTAAGGAGGTAAAAAATGGGAGCAGGATACGAAATTTTTTGGTTTTTTCTCATGTTAATAGCATTGCAGCCCGCAATTAAACAGAAAATGATTGAAGCTGCAAGACAAAAGCTAATTGTAAAAATCGAGAAAACAAGAGGCTCCAGACTGATTCTGCTTGTTCACAGACAGGAAACAATGAGTTTTCTCGGGTTTCCTTTTTATAAATTCATAAATATAAACGATTCAGAAGAAATATTAAGAGCAATTCAAATGACTGACAACGATATTCCCATTGACATTGTCCTTCACACTCCCGGAGGACTGGTGCTTGCTTCTTTGCAAATTGCAAGGGCATTAAAAAAACATAAAGGTAAAGTAACAGTTTTTGTGCCTCATTATGCAATGAGCGGCGGCACTCTTATTTCACTTGCTGCCGACGAAATAGTAATGAGCGATAATGCTGTATTGGGACCAGTTGATCCTCAACTTGGAGAATTTCCTGCTGCATCTCTTTTAAAATTAAAAGAAACCAAACCAATAGATAAAATAGATGACAAAACCTTGATCATGGCTGATGTTGCGGAAAAAGCGATTAAACAGGTTGAAACCGCAGTCTACGATTTACTTGTTGATAATTACGGTGAAGAAAAAGCTTCAACTCTTTCAAAACTTTTATCAACGGGAAAATGGACCCACGACTATCCCATTACTTTTGAAGAGGCAAAAGAGCTCGGTTTAAATGTCTCCGACAACATTCCTGTTGAAATAATGCAGCTTATGAGCTTATACCCTCAACCATTAAAAAAAATTCCAACAGTGGAGTATCTCCCTGTTCCCAAACATAAGTCTTAAAAATAAAAAATTTTGTTGACAAAATACAATATTTATATAAGAAGGTTCTCACATATATTTGAAAATAAATAAAAATAAAGGAGTTCGACATGAGTGCAAAAATCATTAAAGGAATGCCCATTGCCGAAGAAATCAGAAAAGAAATCTCCGCTGACACGGAGCAGCTTAAAGCAAAAGGTATCGAGCCCAAACTATCCGTTGTATTGGTAGGCGGAGATCCAGCAAGTGTCTGGTATGCCAAATCCAAAATCAAAGTGGGTGATAAGGTGGGTGTTAAAGTTGACCTTACTGAAATGCCTGAAGACACAAAAGAAGAAGATTTAATTGCATTTATCGAAAAGTTAAACAATGACAGCTCTGTTCACGGAATATTGGTTGAATTGCCGCTACCCAAACATATTGCAAAAGAAAAGGTTATGAATGCAATACTGCCTGTTAAGGACGTGGACGGTGTTACCGCTGTTAACAGAGGATATATTTTCGGCGGACAGGACGAGCTTGCTCTTGTTCCTGCCACTCCTATGAGCTGTATTGAGCTGATAGAAAGGTCAGGTATAGAATTAAAAGGGAAAAGGGTTGCTCTTGTCGGAAGAGGTGACACAGTAGGAAGACCTCTTGCATCTCTTCTGATTACAAGACATGCAACAATTACAGTTTGCCATACAAGAACGGTTGATATGGCATCTGTTACGAGAAACGCAGAAATTATTGTGGCAGCAGCAGGGAGAAAAGGCCTTGTTACAAAAGATATGGTTTCTCCTGGGGCTGTTGTTGTTGATGCCGGAATTAACGAAGTTACAAAAGAGGACGGAACCACCACAATAGTGGGAGATGTTGATTTTGAAGAGGTAAAAGAGGTTGCTTCTGCAATTACTCCTGTTCCCGGAGGAGTTGGCTCTCTCACAACTACCATTATAATGGGGAATGTTGTTAAAGCGATTAAATTGCAAGGACTTGCATAATCAAACAAACGGAGGATAAAAATGAGCTTATATGAAAAAACAATAAACGAATTTCTCGAAGTTGCTTCTTCAAGTTCGCCTACGCCTGGGGGTGGCAATGTTTCCGCAGTGGCAGCCACAAACGCCGCTGCAATGGTGTGCATGGTTGCAAATCTAACAATTGGTAAAAAAGGTTATGAAGATTATCAGGAACAAGCAAAAGAGATTCTTGCCAATACTGAAAAATTAAGAGAAAAGCTTAAAGACCTTACTCAAAAAGACATTGATGCTTTTAACGCATACATGGCAGTTTTCAGAATGCCCAAAGGAACTGAAGAGGAAAAAGCAAAAAGAAAAGAAGCAATGCAAATAGCTGCCAAAAATGCAACTTTGGTTCCTCTTGAAATTTCCAAAACATGCCTTGACATTCTCGTGGAAGCTGAAAAGCTTTCCAAATTCGGAAATAAAATGGCAATAAGCGATGTCGGTGTTGCCGCATATATTGCTGAAGCCTGTGTAAAAGCGGCAATGTATAGTGTGGATATTAACGTTCCTTCAATAAAAGACCAAGACTTTGTTACAGACGTTCTTAATCAAAGAGCAAATATATTTACAAAAGCTGAAGAGCTGAAAGTTCTCACACTGGCTAATGTTAATTACTGCATGGCAGGTTAAACAATAAAAAGGGGGATATTCCCCCTTTTTTCCGCAAAGCCGGAAATTATGAAAATTTTAATTATTAACTTTCAGAGAACAGGTGATATTTTTCAAAGTTTTCAAGTTATCTTTGCTCTTAAAAAAAATTTTAACAACTGCAAAATTTCTTACATTACAACAAACGTCCATTCAAACGCCCTTGAAATAGTATCCAACTACCTTGATAAAATTTATCCAGTTGACTATTTCTCAATTTTTAATAATTTAAAATCGGGATATTATTCAAAAACTTTTTCTTATTTAAAAAAATTAATAGATTTAATAAACAGAGAAAATTTTAGCCTCATAATAAATCTAAATTTCTCCAAATTAAGCGCAATCTTTATGTCCCTTACAAAAGGAGTTAAAAAAGAAGGCGCTTCTTTGATGAATTCCGAATATATTGAAATAAAAAACGATATTTTAAATGTTATGTATGAAAATCTTGAAGCTCCTGATTTCACAACAAATATTGTTGAAGCTTATTTGAAGTCCCTGAATCTTGTTTATGCCAAACCGCTTTTGTTTCCGCCGGGAAAAGGCGTGGAAACCGGCACAATAATAATTCACCCAGGAGCAAGCAGAAAAGAAAAAGAATGGGGGATAGCCAATTATGCCGAGCTTGCTGTTATGCTGAAAAAAAATGTTATTATAACAGGAGGGGACTCGGAAATTGAAAAAAATTTCCAATTGGAAAAAAACCTGAAAAAAAACAGCATTAATGTAAAAAATTTAACTGGCAAATTAACTTTTTTAAAATTATTGGAAATTTTTAGCAAAGCTGATTTGCTTGTATCAGGCGACACTTCAATTGTCCATCTTGCAGCATTAACTCCGATTAAAAGCGTAACGCTTTTCCTCGGCAATGCTTATCACTATCATACATATCCTTACTGTAGCGGTAAAACCGTTATTTTTCCACTTGTAAAATGTTATCCGTGCAGTGCGGATTACAATTGCAATAATATGATTTGCAAAAAAAACATTACCCCGGAGCTTGTTTTCAAAGCAATTAACAACGGCTCGGATAAAAATATTCTAACAACCTGTCTCACAAACGACGGATACGTTTCTTTATTAAATCCGCAAAAATTATCCCTTGAATAATACCAAAACAAATTTAAAATCAAATGGTAAATTTTTCAAAAAGATTTATATTTAACCTATAAATAGACCTTTGCACGGCATTTCTATTAATATGGTAAATTTTTCTTTTAATATTAATAGTTTATGGATTCTTCAGTCGCTACGCTCCC
>CAZLFW010000047.1:0-2879 GCA_964559045.1 uncultured bacterium | reverse complement strand
ATTTCTGAAAAGATAGATGATTTCTTAATTAAAGATGAGACAACTTGTGATTTTGGAAAATGGTTTTACGCAATTAAAAAAGACTTTAAAGATGTTGCAGAAATTGATGAAATAGAGAAATTACATAAAAACTTCCACGAATTAATAAAAACAGCAGCAGATTTGTTTAATAAAGGAAATAAGGAAGAGGCTTTGAACGTAGTAAATGAGGCACACAGACTTTTTAACGATAGGTTAAAAGGTCTTCTTGAAAATTTTAGCATTTCAATAAAAAAAAGAATTAAAAGATAAAATTTAAAATTTTTATTTCCGGTAATCAGCTTTAAAAATTTTTGCAGGTTACCGGTTTTTTTCATGTATGAAGACCTTCGAACTTTTATACAAAACAAACCTTGAATCAAGGGATTTTTCAGGCTGAAGCCTTTAAAATAGTTTACAGTTATCAAGTTATCAGTTCAAAGTTTTAAAAATACGAAAGCTTTGCACGGTAAAAAATAGCAAAATTTCATAAAATAAATATATACATGTAAAAACAAGCAGTTATAATGGATTCTTCCCCTTCGCTCTGCTCAGGGACAGAATGACTTTTTTGAGGTCATTCTGAAGGAGCGTAGCAACTGAAAAATCCATAAGTTATTATTATCAAATAAAAATTTTAGCATATCACTAAAGATGCAGTGCAAAGCTCTTGTATCAATTTAGTTTTGTAATTATCATTTGCAAATAAAGGGTAAATCTGCTATTAAATCAAAAAAAAATGGAGATAAATTATGCCTTTGATAGTAACTAGTGCTTTACCTTATGCAAACGGTCCTATCCATATAGGACACCTTGTTGAGTATATACAGACGGATATTTACGTAAGATTCCTCAAATCCCAAGGAGAAAATGTAATATACTGCTGTGCTGATGATACTCACGGGACTCCTATAGAGCTCAATGCGTCCCAATTGGGAATATCTCCAGAAAAGCTTATTGAAAAGTATCATAAAGAGCATTTTGATGATTTTCAAAAGTTCCTTGTTAATTTTGATAATTTTTATACCACTAACTCTCAGGAAAACAAAGAATTCAGCGATTTTTTCTTCACTACCTTAAAAAACAAAGGAGATATATACAAAAAAAACGTTGAGTTAACATATTGCGAGACATGTAGTAGGTTCCTTCCCGACAGATATGTGAAAGGTATTTGTCCTAAATGCGGAAGTGAGGAGCAATACGGAGATAATTGTGAAAAGTGCAATGCCACTTATGAGCCCACAGAGCTAATTAATGCCAAATGTGTTATATGTTCAAACGAGCCTGTTAGAAAAACTTCTGAGCATTATTTTTTCGCTTTGTCCAAATATGCCGATAAATTGAAATCGTGGCTTGAAAACAACGATAATTTACAAAATGAAGTTAAAAACTACGTGTTGAATTGGATAAAGGAAGGATTGAAAGATTGGGATATTACCAGAGATGCGCCTTATTTTGGCTTTAAAATAGCTGGAGAAGAAGATAAATATTATTATGTATGGCTCGATGCTCCTATTGGATATATTGCAAGCTGCAAGAATTACTGTGACAAACGCGGACTAAACTATGAAGCATTTTGGAAATCAGAATCGGGACGTATTATCCATTTCATAGGAAAAGACATTATATATTTTCATTTCCTTTTTTGGCCCGCAATGCTTATGGGAGTTGGTTTTAATCTTCCCGAAAATATTGTAGTTCACGGTTTTTTAACGGTAAACAATCAGAAAATGAGCAAATCAAGAGGGACTTTTATCACAGCTCAGGAGTGTGCAAAAAAATTAAATCCCGAATATTTAAGATATTATTATGCAAATATATTGGGACATTCTTTAAAGGACATTAACCTTGATGTTAATGATTTAAAAAACAGGATTAATTCCGAATTAATAGATAATTTCGGGAACCTTGCCAACAGGTCTATGACTTTTTTATATAAAAATTTCGATGGAAAGCTTTCAAACTTCAGTTTTCCGGAAAAAGAGAAAGAGATTTTAAAACATGCTAATGAAGCTATTCGTCATTACAACGAATTTAATTACCATCTTGCAATAAAAAGTATTCTTGACATAGGTTTTATTGCAAATAAATTTTTTCAAGATTCCGCTCCGTGGAGTCTTATCAAAGAAAACAGGGAAAAAGCAGCTAAAGTATTATCTTTTTCAGTAAATGTTGTAAAAATAATGGGAGCATTGTTAAAGCCCGTTATCCCCGGGATAATAGGAAAGCTTGAAAAAATCTTAAATATTGAAGATTTGAAAATCAAAGCTCACTTAAATTTTGAGCTAAAAGAACATACAATTAGCAAGCCTAAACTTTTGTTTAAAAAAATAGAGGAGTTATCTCTGTTTGATTCTCCGCCAGCCTCTAAAATTTTGCTTAAAACAGGTGAAATTGTGGAAGTTTTGTCTCATCCAGATGCTGATAAATTGTATATTTTAAAAGTTAAATTCGGAGATGAAATTAGACAAATAGTTTCAGGCATAAAAGATTATTACTCAATTAGTGATTTAATTGGTAAAGTTGCTGTATTTGTCTATAATCTTAAAAAAGCCAAAATAAGAGGCGTAGAAAGCAACGGTATGATTTTGGCAGCTAAAAAAGAAACTAATCTTGGAATCATTTTAACTGACACTCATGGAGGAGCAGTTGTTCAAATTGAAAATGTGGAATACAATAATACAAAAGAGATAAGTGTTAAAGATTTTGCAAAATTGGATTTTTTTTCAGATGGCAACAATGTTTTTTGTAATAATTGTAAATTATTAGTTGATAACGGTAAAATATATCCTGATAAAAAAATTTCCGGTGAGGTTGGTTAAATATGCTTAAATTTGAGCCTAATCAGAAAATATACGTTT
>CAZLFW010000046.1:0-3679 GCA_964559045.1 uncultured bacterium | reverse complement strand
GTTGTGTAAAGGTTGCACTGCTTGTATAAAACTTTGTCCGGAAAATGCTCTTGTAGAAGGTAAAAAAGAGATAGGTATAATCAGCGACAATGAGAAAGGATTTTTAGAGGGAAGGTTAAAGCTTAAAGAACCTATTGCAGTGCCTTTGATTAAAAAAACAAAAGAAAAAGCAGCGGCGGAATATTCAGGCTACGATATTATTATACACGATTCGCCGCCGGGAACAACTTGTCCGACTATTGCGGCAATGAAAAACAATGACTATATTATTCTTGTTGCCGAACCTACACCGTTTGGATTTAACGATTTTGTCATAACATATGAAGTTTTAAATAATTTGGGAATGAAATTCGGTGTTGTTGTAAATAAAGACGGAATAGGGGATAACGAATTGGAAGGTTTTTGCGTTAAGAACGATGTCCCCATTCTTACCAAAATTCCTCATGAAAACTTTATTGCGGAAGATTACTCAAAAGGTGACGCAATTGTTTTAAAAAATAATGATTTTAAAAAATATTTTTTGGAAGCATTTGAAAATATAGCAGAATATTAATGTTCAATGTCAAAATCATATATTGTAATTTTAAACTAAGATAGTTAAATTAGGGGTTAAGATGAAAGAAATACTTATTTTGAGTGGAAAAGGCGGCACAGGTAAGACCTCCATTACAGCGGCATTGTCATATTTTTTGAAAGAGAATGATATTATTGTTGATGCAGATGTTGATGCTGCTGATATGCATATACTTCTTGCTCCCGATAATAATGAAAAGTTCGAATTTTATTCAGGGAAAGAGTGTAGCGTGATTGAAAAAAAATGCACCTTATGCGGGATTTGCGCTGAAAATTGTCACTATAACGCGATAATGTTGGATGAAAAAAGCGCAAAAATTGATAATATTGAATGCGAAAGCTGTCTGCTATGCTATAACCTTTGTCCGGAGGAAGCTATTATTGCTAAAGATTCTCATTGTGGCGAGTATTACATTTCAAATACAAAAATTAATAGAAAACTTATTCATGCCAAATTAAAATCCGGCGCTGATAATTCGGGAAAGTTGGTATCTACTGTGAGAACTGTTGCAAAACAGAAAGGGAATGAAAACGACTCGGATATAATTTTAATAGACGGTCCCCCCGGAATAGGTTGTCCGGTTATAGCTGCAATGACAGGAGTAAAATATGTGGTATTGGTTACAGAACCTACACTTTCAGGTTTTAGCGACTTAAAAAGAATTATTGATTTAATAAATCATTTTAAAATAAAAGCAGGATGTATAATAAATAAAGCTACGATTAATGAAAATGTGAAAAATGAGATTGAAAATTTTTGTAAAGAAAATAATGTTGAAATTATAGGTAAAATTCCTTATACAAAGAAATTCTATACTGCATTGGTTTCTAAAAAATCGATAGTTGAAACAGATGTGGACTTTAGAAATGAATTTAAAAAAATGTGGAGGAAAATTCAGAAAGCAATCTGAAATTAAATGGCTCTTTTAATGAATATAAATTTAAAAACTTCATATTTTTGTATAAAATTTTAAGATATTAAAGGAGGAGAAAATGATTATAGGTATAACAATTTCGGAAAAAAATGAAAATTCAAAGGTGGATCCCAGATTCGGAAGAGCCCCCTATTTTTTAATTTACAATGAAAAAAGCGGCGAGAAAAAAATTGTTGATAATTCACAAAATTTAAATGCGCCTCAAGGTGCGGGGATTCAGGCTGCGCAGAATATTTTGAAAGAAAATATTGAAATTTTGTTAACAGGTAATGTGGGCCCGAAAGCTTTCCAACTATTAGCAGGCGCAAATGTTCAAATATATACGGAAGCGGCCAATTTAACTGTTGATGATGCTGTGAAGGCATTTAAAGAGGGAAAGCTTCCTAAAGCGACAGATGCCACAAAACCGGGACATTGGTAGAAAAAAATAAAATTAAAATTGTCTTCCATTTTTACCCGATATCTTCAAGTGGACAGATGAGAAATTTTAATGTTAATGAATTGCAATGTCAACTGAACTAATCAGAATTGAGGATGCTATGAAAATAACGGTTTTTAACGGTTCTCCGAAAGGAGAAAAAAGCAATACCAATTTTATCTGTAAAGAATTTTTGTATGGTGCGGAAAAAGCAGGCGCTGATGTTGAAAATATTTTTCTTGTGAAGCATAAAATTGCAAATTGTTTAGGATGCTTTTGTTGTTGGGAAAAAACTCCGGGTAAATGTGTTATAAAAGACGATATGTCCGACTTAATAGTGAAATTTATTAATTCTGATGTTGTTGTTTTTGCCACACCTCTATATGTGGATAATGTTTCGGGGCTTATGAAAACTTTTATGGACAGACTTATTCCTATTGCGGATCCTCATTTTGAAAAGGATGAAAATAATGAAACCAGGCATATAAAGAGATTTGAAAAATATCCTAAGATTATTGTTGTTTCAAACTGCGGTTTTCCTGAGGAGAATCATTTCCAGGTATTAAAACTATTATTTAGAAGAATTGCCAGAAATATGCATTCTGAAGTAATCGGTGAAATATATAGAGGAGGCGGAGAAATTCTAAGTGTAGATATGCTGATTCTCAAACCTTTAATTTGGAAATATAAAAAAATTTTAAGGCAAGCTGGAAAAGAAATAGTTGAAAATTTATCGTTTTCGGAAGAAACAGTTAAAAAGTTAAATAAGCCTATTATTTCGGAAGAAAAATATATAAAAGGCGCAAATAAAAGATGGGATGAATCTCTTAAAAATATTGATGAAAATTAGAATATTGTAAAAAGGTTGTAATTTATTTTTTTTTGTTATATTGAGAGCAAAATTTTTTTATCGGAGGAGTAATAGTATGGGACAAAATCAGCAGAGTCAAGAGAACACGGAAAGGATGAAAGAAAATCTTTCTAAAATTAAGCAAAAATATATTGTTTTGAGCGGCAAAGGCGGTGTGGGAAAGAGCACTGTCAGTGTAAACATTGCAGTTGCTTTGAATCTGATGGGTAAAAAAGTAGGTATTATGGATGTTGATATCCACGGTCCTTCAATTGCCAAAATGACAGGTGTTTCGGGACAGCATTTAGAGATGAATGAAAAAGGTAATCCTGTTCCGATTAAAATTAAAGATGGTTTTTATGTAATGACAATAGCATCATTGCTTGAATCTGACGATACCCCCGTTGTATGGAGAGGGCCTGTGAAAATGACTGCCATAAAACAATTTCTTAATGATATCGAATGGCCTGAGTTGGATTATTTGATTATTGACTGTCCTCCGGGAACTGGCGATGAGCCTTTGAGCGCGGTCCAGTTGATAGGGCAGGTTGACGGTTCGATAATTGTTTCTACTCCTCAGGAAGTGGCATTTCTTGATGCAAGAAAAACTATTAATTTTTCTCAAATGCTAAAGGTGCCCGTTCTGGGTCTTGTGGAAAATATGTCAGGATTCAAATGCCCTCATTGCGGAGAGATAACGGACATATTTAAATCCGGAGGCGCTGAAAAAGCAGCAGCGGATTTTAACATAAAAATTTTGGGGAAAGTGCCTTTTGAAATTGAAATGGTGCAAAGTGGTGACAGCGGTGAATTTTATATTGAAAAATATCCTGAATCAGAAGGCGCAAAAGTATATAAAAATATAGTTTCTTTTATTGTTAATAATGAAAATAATGTTTCTGC
>CAZLFW010000045.1:0-9881 GCA_964559045.1 uncultured bacterium | reverse complement strand
TTACGTTATCAGTGGCTGAATCGTGCACAGGCGGGCTTCTGTCCGGAGTTATTACCGCTATCCCAGGAAGCTCGTCTTTTTTTCTCGGAGGAACAGTTGTTTATTCCAATGAACAAAAGATTAATATACTTGGGATAAATCCGCTAATCTTAGAAAAATTCGGAGCTGTAAGCGAGCAATGTTCCAATGAAATGGCATTGAAAATACGGAATTTAACAGGATCCGATATTTCAGTGTCCACAACGGGTATTGCGGGACCTCAAGGTGGGACGCTGACAAAACCCGTTGGCACCGTATATTCTTCCTTTGCCTGTGCGGAATGTGTAAAATTTTTCAAATACGATTTTACAGGCAGCAGAAATCAAATAAGGCTCAAAACAGTAGAAAACGTTTTAAAAGAGCTTTTACGGTTTTGCAATAATATACGTTAAACTGATTCGTGCAATTTTTTTACAACCTCTTCGGCAAATTCGCTGCATTTAACCTCTTTGGCATCTTTCATCTGTCTTGCAAGGTCATAAGTAACTTTTTTGCATAGAATAGCTTTACCGAACGCGTTTTCAATTAAATCAGCAGTTTTGTTCTCCCCAATGTGTCTGAACATTAACGCTCCTGATAAAATAAGAGAACCTGGATTAACTTTGTCCTGGCCTGCATATTTCGGTGCAGTGCCGTGAGTGGCTTCGAAAATGGCAATTTCATCACCTATATTTGCTCCTGGGGCTATTCCGAGTCCTCCAACTTGTGCGGCACATGCATCGGATAGATAGTCACCGTTTAAGTTGGGAGTTACAATTACATCATATTCATCGGGTCTTAGTAAAAGCTGCTGAAACATTGCATCTGCAATTCTGTCGTTAATGACTATTTTCCCATTGCTTTGCTCCGATTCAGAGACTGTATGTTCGGAAAACTCTTTTGCAGCAAGTTCATATCCCCAGTTCATAAAAGCTCCTTCTGTAAATTTCATAATATTTCCTTTATGAACAAGGGTTACTTTTTTTCGCAAGTTGTCAATTGCATATTGAATTGCTTTTCTGACTATTCTGTAAGATTTTTTTCTGCTGATAGGTTTTATTCCTATTCCGCTGTCTTTAGGAAGATTAACTGAAAAATGCTCACGAAATATTTCCAAAAGTTTCAAAGCCTCTTTAGAGCCTGATTCCCACTCTATTCCTGCATAAACATCTTCCGTGTTTTCTCTGAAAATAACCACATCAAGTTTTTCCGGATGTTTCATGGGATTGGGCACTCCGTTAAAATATCTAACCGGTCTTATACACGCGTATAAATCAAAATATTGTCTTAGCGCAACGTTTAAACTTCTGAATCCTTTTCCCACCGGAGTGGCAAGAGGACCTTTAATGGCTATTTTCAGTTTTTTTATATCATTTAACGTTTCCTCGGGAAGATATTGCCCTGTTTTTTCATAAGCTTTTTCTCCTGCAAAAAGCTCCACCCACTCAATCTCCTTATTTTCAGCAAGTTTAAAAGCTTCGTCAAATACAAGCTTGGAAGCTTTCCAAATATCTGGACCTATTCCGTCACCTTCAATGAAACCTATTTTGTATTTTTCCATAAAAAAACCTCCAAATAATAATTTTAAAAACTTTTTAAAATATTTATGAGAAGTGTGTATAGCCTAATTTGGCTAAATTTTCAAATTTTAAATTGTTAAGTTTTATTCTATGCTTGGAACATGGGGTATTATCTGTAATTGTTCCCACTTTTGAGATTTTAACAGAAAAATTACATGCAATATCCAAAATATCTTTTCTGAAACATGGATTGGCAGTGAATATTAAAGCGTATTCTTCTCCTGAAATAAGCGGAATAATGTAAAATTCTTCATTAAGCATATTTTTTAGTTTTAAGAACTCTGTTGAAACAGGAAGTAAATTCTCGTTAACAATTGCGCATTTATCGCTTTGTTTCAGCAAGTGCAAAAGATCCTGCAAAAAACCGTCGGAAACGTCAATCATAGAGTTTATAATTTTTTTATAAGATAGAAAAGAGATAAAATCGGGATGCAATTTTTTTACAAAATGTTTTTTAATAAAATATCGAGAAAGCTTTTCTGTTGTTTTAAGTTCTTTTTTTATAATTCTCAGACCTATTTCTGAATCACCGAGCTCTCCTGCAATCCAAATATCGTCACCTAACTGAGCAGTGTTTCTGTAAACTATTTTCTCCTTTTCACCAAATCCGAGTACTGTTATGGAAATAAAAAGTTTTTCCGATTTTGAAATATCACCGCCTGCAAGAATTACATTGTATTGTTGGGCTGTTGAGTGTATTCCGTTGAGTAAATATTCGGTTTTTTCATTTGTGAAATTTTCAGGTAACCCTAAACCCAATAAAAAAAACTTCGGTTCAACTCCCATTGCAATAATGTCGCTTAAATTGGAGATTAATGCCTTTGAGCCTATAAAATTTAAATCACCGTTAAGTATGAAATGAGTGTTTTCTATTAAAATATCTTTTGAAATAACAAGATTGTCATTGCTGTTTAAAGGAATTATTGCAGCGTCATCACCAATTAAATCAGTTGAAAATTTGTTTTTAATAAAATCAATTAATTGAAATTCATTTTGCATTATAAGCTCTCATTTAAATTTTTTAATTGAACAAGAACTTTCAAAAGTTGAAAATAATAGATTATTATGATAATAGAGTTGCGGTAATTTTGCAAGCTCTAAATTTAAATAGCGGAGGAGAGAATGAGTGTTAAAGAACTGTCAAAAAAATTAAAAATGGAAAAAATATCAGCATGGGAAAAAAAGTCAGGTAATGAAAACGAGATATTCGAGTTTTGCGAAGGATATAAAAAATTTTTGGATTTTGCAAAAACGGAAAGAAAAGCATTTGACTATATCTACAACCAAGCATTGGAAAACGGGTTTAAAGAGTTTGCTGCAAGTAACGATAAATTTTTTATTACAAACAGAAATAAAAGTATTGCTCTTGTTAAAATAGGCTCCAATCCGATAAAAAACGGTATAAAATTTGTTGTTTCTCATATTGACTCTCCGAGACTTGATTTAAAACAAAATCCCCTTTACGAAGATGCGGGTGTTGGACTTTTCAGAACCCACTATTACGGAGGTATCAAAAAGTATCATTGGGTTAGCATTCCGTTAAGCATGTATGCGACAATAATAACTAAAAACGGAGAAAAGCTTGAATTTACAATAGGAGAAGAGGAAAACGACCCTGTTTTTACAATAACCGACCTTTTACCGCATCTAGCACGAAAAACACAAGGAGAGAAAAAAGTTTTCGAAGCTATACACGGAGAAAAACTGGTTGTTGTTTTAGGTGGAATCCCTGTTGAAAAGGAAGGTGAAGAGGAAATAAAAGATGCGATAAAATTAAACATTCTTAAAATTTTAAATGAAAAATACGGGATAGTGGAAGAAGATTTTTTATCTGCAGAAATAGAGATTGTGCCGTCTTTCAAAGCCAAAGACGTGGGTATAGACAGAAGCTTCATAGGTGCTTACGGACAGGATGACAGAGTTTGTGCATATACATCGCTTAGAGCTTTTTTCGATGCTCTTGACTCCAATGATACCATAGTTGCTCTTTTTGCTGACAAAGAAGAGATTGGAAGTGACGGCAACACCGGAGCCAAAGCAAGATTTCTCGAGTATGTCGGCTCTAAAATAATTGAAAAAACTTCCGACAGTCCTAATGAGTTTTTGTTGAAAGAAGTGCTTTTCAAATCAAAAGCTATTTCAGCAGATGTTAACGGTGCTCTCGACCCTGTATATCAGGATGTGCATGAAAAGCAGAATGCCGCAATTATAGGATACGGAGTATGTGTTACAAAATTTACAGGCTCCGGCGGAAAATACAGTGCAAATGATGCACATGCGGAGTTTGTAGGTTGGATAAGAAAAATTTTTAATGAAAATAGAGTGTGCTGGCAAACAGGTGAGCTGGGAAGAATCGACGAAGGCGGTGGAGGAACAGTTGCCAAATTTCTCGCTGAATACGGCATGGATGTAATTGACATAGGAACCGCTTTGCTCGGTATGCACTCACCTTTTGAACTGTCAAGCAAGGTTGATGTTTTTGAAACATACAATGCTTACAAGGTGTTTTACAAAAGTTAAGGTTTTTTATCTTTTTATAAAATTTTCCGACAGCTCCCTTTGTGATAGCACTGCAAAGGGAGCGTTGAAATATAAGCATACAAATTAAATTCGAATATCGAAATTCGAAATCCGAAACATATTGGTTCAAAGTTCAAAGTTCAAAGTTCAAAAATATTTTAATAACCAATGCTTAAAGATTTTACAAATGTTATTTTAATTGGAAAATCGTATGGTGCATAGCGACAACTCCTTTTCTTTATTGACAAATTTTTTTTAAAAACTAATTTATTAGAGTAGATTAAATTTCCAAAACGAGGTGAAAATGGTGAAAAAAGATTATTATGAGATATTGGGAGTTTCAAAAGATGACAGTCAGGATGCCATAAAAAAAGCATACAGAAAACTTGCGAGAAAATATCATCCCGACGTTAATCCAGGTGATAAAGTGGCGGAAGAGAAATTTAAAGAAATTTCGGAAGCGTATGAAGTTCTCGGTGACCCTGAAAAGAGGAAGCAATATGACCAGTTCGGTTCTTTCGACTTCGGAGAAGGCGGATTCGGAGGTTTTAATTTTGATTCAGCAGGAGGAAGCTACAAAACCTACTCTTTTTCAGGAGAAGATTTTTCAAATATTTTTGAAGACCTTTTCGGGAAATCCTACGGCGGAAGAAAAAGCTCGGGATTTGATTTCAGAGGTAACTTTGCAATGAAAGGAGAAGATGTTGAAGCGGAAGTTGAGATAGATTTTTTGGATGCAGTTAACGGTGCGGAAAAATTTTTGCAAGTAGGCGGCAAAACATTAAAGGTTAAAATTCCCGAAGGGGTAAATAACGGCTCTAAAATAAGAGTTGCCGGAAAAGGACAGCCCGGACAGGGAGGCGCTCCGGACGGAGATTTGTATTTAAAAATAAAAGTAAAGGAAAATTCCGACTATACAAGAAAAGGTGACGATTTATACATGAGAGTTCCAGTAACATTGAAAGAAGCTATTCTCGGAGGAGTGATAGAAGTTGCAACGCACAAAGGAACGGTTAAATTAAAACTGCCGGAAAACACCAGTAGCGGGAAGAAGTTTAGGTTAAGAGGCAAGGGAGTTAAAAATTTGAAAACAAAGGTTTCAGGAGATTTGTATATAGAGCCTTATATTGTTCTTCCCAAAACAATACCTGAAAAATTGAAAGAAACAGTTAAAAACCTGAATTACAAAGTAAGATAGAGGTGTAAAATGGTAAGAAAAATATATTATATAGATGAAATTACGGAAAAATTTCCTTTTACCGAAGAAGAAATCAAACTTTTTCACGAAGAAGGTTTAATTGAGATTTTTACTGATAATGATTCGATATTTTTTTACGATGATGCATTGGAGCGGCTTGAAATAATCAAAAGGCTCAAATACGAACTTGGAGTTAACCTTGAAGGGATTGATGTAATTTTGCACATGAGAGAAAAAATGATAAATATGCAGGAGAATTTTATTGATTTCATAGAAGAGATAAAAAAAAAAATTTTTGAGCTCAAAAAGCCGTTGAAAATAAGGGATAAAACAGATATAACCATAACTTGATGAATTTTCTTTTTTATGCTGTTTCTTACTTTTCCGGAAGTTACGTTTGGCATAACATCTATTTTGTGTTTTTCGGACTTATCTCCTTATGGTTTGTTAAAAAAAGAAACATTTCATTGATTCTCTTTTTGGCAGGTTTTGTTTACGGATTGTATTTGAACCTGCCTTACATAAAAACCAGCAATCTTTTAAATAAAAAAATCGAAGCAACAGGTGAAATATCAGATGTAAACATTGCAAAAAAGCATTTTATTTTAAAAACAAAAAAAATTTCGGGAATAAACACATCTGCTAAAATCATAGTTTTTTCTTTTAACAAGTCTTTATTGAAAAAACTTAAAAACGGTAACATTGTCAAATGTTTTTTTAAACTTCAAAAACCTGAAATATTAAACCCAGGGGTATTCAACTATAAAAATTACCTTTTAAGCAGAGGAATCCTTTTTAAAACATATCTTAAAAAAATATCCGAAATCAAAATATTGCAAAAAAGCTGCAAAAAGAAAAACATTATTCATCAATACAGAGATTTTATCAAAGAGAAAATAGAGCAAAGCAATATTCCCGATTATTACAAAGGATTTGTGGTTGCAATAACCACAGGAGACAAATCGTTCATTTCAAAAAAAGGGAAAAATTTTTTAATTGTTAACGGGCTTTCCCACCTTTATTCCATTTCGGGATTACATGTGGGAATTTTTTTTGTTTTTACACTTGTTGTGTTAAGGCTGCTATTTTACAGAACTTACAACTACTATCTTCCTTTCCTGCTATCCGCACCTGCGGTTATACTTTACGTGTTGTTCATGGGAGGTAATTATCCTGCGGTTAGAGCGGGATTTATTTTCCTGTTTCTTATAATTTCTCTGTTTGCAAAACGATACAGAGAGCCTTTGAGCATTTTATCCTTTATTCTTTTTGTAATGGTTCTTGTAAATCCTTATGCAATGTTGAATATTTCGTTTCAATTTTCTTTTACAATTGTGTATGCACTTATTTTTTACTCCAAAAATTTGAAAAATTTCAAAGGTTGGTATAATTTTTTTGCAGTGCCTCTAATTGCATTTCTTGCTGGAATTCCAATTACTTGTCATTATTTTTCAATTGTTTATTTTAAGTCATTAATTGCAAACCTTGTTGCAGTTCCTCTGTTTTCATTTCTGGTGATTCCTCTTTCGGTTTTGCTCATAATTTTCGGATGGATAAATTTTTTATTTGGAATATTGGCGGCAATTCTTTACAAATTACTGTGGTTTAACGATTTTATAATAAATTCGATGTATGATTTCAAACCGTTTCTCACGCACAGCCTCGATTTTTTTGAAATAACCGTTTCATACATGATTGTTTTTACACTTATCTATCTTATTGCCAAAATTCCGGAAAAAAAAGGGAGAGAATTTGTAAGATGCGGAACGGCAATTATATTTCTTTTATCCGTATTGTCAGGTTACGCACATTTCAATGACAAAGAAAAAGTGGGAATAATTGACGTTGGCAAAGGACAATGTCTATTTATCAAAGGAAAGAAAAATATTCTCATTGATACGTCTCATAGCGACAGAGTTTTTAAAAGAACGGTAATGCCTGTGTTACTTGCAAATCGCATAAAACGGATAGATTATCTTTTGTTGACGAGTTTTCGGAAATTTTCCACAGGAGGCGTAAAAGAAGCTGTAAAAAATTTTCCCGTAAAAAATATAATTTCCAATGACAAAAGAATATGCGAAGAATTCCGGAAAATAAAATGTTTTTCAGTGAAGGAAGGGGATAAATTTGCAGATGTTTCCGTTTTATTTCCTCCTTATGACAAATATTTTCTATTAAATTACAACACCTCTTCCATTGCGGTTTCTTACGGAAATATTCTTATTTCCGGATTTTTAAGCGGAGATATTGCAGAATATTTGCATTTTAAAGGATATAACAAGTTTAAAGCATTAATTGCCTATAAAACAAACAGGGAGAATATTGCCGAAAAAATAGAAAAAATATTTGTTGTTTCCAGACGTAAAGAGAGAGGATACGTAGAAATTTTTCCCGATGATAATTACACTGTTAAACGATTCACCAAAGTGAATGAGAAAAAAAGTTTGCTTAATTTGCTTGACAACATGCTTTTGCGGATGTAGGTGAAATTATGAAAATTTTGCATTTGATAAATGTGCATCATTGGACGGGCCCCGCTGATTACGTTATTCGCAACTGTAAATATTTGCTTAATAAAAACGTTAATGTTCTCGTAGGCTACAGAAGCTTCTACAAAGGAAATTTCAGGGAAGAACTTGAAAAAAACAGTATCCCGTTTACAGATAAAATTAAATTCCCGAGAGGATTTAAACCGTTTGTTTTTTACAGAGACTTCATTACCCTTAAAAAAACAATAAAAGAATTTGCTCCCAACATTGTTCACTGTCATAATTCTCTTGAAAATATCCACTGTGCATTGTTAAAATCGGAGAAATTAAAGTTTAAATTGGTAAGAACAGTCTACAATTCAAAAAGTGTGAAGAAAAAATTTCTCAGCAGGTATTTGCTTAACAGTAACGATTTTTTAATAACGGTATGCTCTGATTTTCAAAAAAAATTGGTTGAAAATCAGCAAATTAGCGGGGATAAAATAAGAGTGATAAAAGGTTTTGTTGATACAAAAAATTTTTTCCCGAAACATTTTCCTGATAAGCCGAAAGACTACTTTTTGACAAATTACAATTTACCTAAAACAAATATAAAAATAGTTATGGTTGCGAGATTTCAAGAGCAAAGAGGGCATAGATACCTCATTGAGGCATTTAAAATTTTGCGTGAAAAAGGTTATTCAAACATTAACCTCGTATTAACCGGGCGAGGGGAAACTCTGCCTGAAATGAAGGAGCTCTGCAAAAAAGCTGGCATTGAGGATTTTGTGATTTTTACCGGATATGTAAAGGAAGAGCTCCCCCTGCTTCTGCAATCTTCTGATATATTTGTGCTTTTGAAAGAGGGTAGCGACGGAACTTGCAGAGCAGTGCTTGAAGCGATTTCAAGCGGGCTGCCAGTTGTTACGGTAAAAAAGGGAGCTTTAACCGACACTATAAAAGAAAATGTCAATGGTTTTTTTATTAAGGAAAAAGAAGATGTTAACGCTCTTTCTACATATTTGAAAGAACTAATTGATGATAAGGGATTAAGAGAGTATATGGGAAATATGAGCAGAAAAATTGCGGAGAATGAATTTTCAATGGACAAGCAGTTGGAAAAATATTACGAATTTTACACTGAAATATCGGGAGTTATAAGATAAAAAAATTATCACCGGAATTCATACTTGTTTTAAGCTTTTTAATTGCCATTTTAACGGGAGCGTTGCTGTTGAAGCTTCCGTTTGCTTCAAATAAAGGGATTTCTTTTATCAATGCCCTTTTTACGTCTACTTCCGCAATTTGCGTTACAGGCTTAACGGTTCTTGATACGGGAAAGGATTTTACACTATTGGGGCAGATAATAATTCTATTTTTAATTCAGATAGGCGGTTTGGGTATTATGACCTTTTCCGTGCTTTTCCTTTTGTTCCTTAAAGACAAGATGCCTTGGAACGCTAAAATTGCAATTAAAACAACTTATTCAGACAAATATTTTGATCTGAAATACCTTATTAAAAGCATTATTGCCGTTACTGCTGTTGTGGAAACAGTTGGAGCTTTGTTTCTTTTTATTTATTTTTACTTTAACGGTTTTTCATTTAAAAAAGCATTGTTTACCTCTGTTTTTCATTCGGTTTCTGCATTTTGCAATGCTGGATTTTCTCTGTTTAGCAACAGTTTGATAAATTATCAGGGGTCGTGGTTTGTGAATCTGGTGATAATGTTTCTTATTATTTCCGGAGGAATAGGTTTTACGGTATTTCTCGACATAAAACGTAAAAAGCTTTCTCTTCACTCAAAAATAGTATTAACGGTTAGCGGAATATTAATCCTGCTCGGAGCATGTGCAATATTTTTTGCCGAGTATTCGAATGCTCTTTCAGGATATGATTTGAATCGAAAAATTGTGGTTTCTCTTTTTCAGTCCGTTACCACAAGGACAGCAGGGTTTAATACAATCGACTTAAACAGATTGAAAGATTTCAGTTTAATAGTTATTATGATGCTTATGTTTATAGGAGCCTCTCCCGGCTCATGCGGAGGAGGCGTAAAAACCACCACATTTACTGTTTTTCTGCTTACACTTGTTTC
>CAZLFW010000044.1:0-4964 GCA_964559045.1 uncultured bacterium | reverse complement strand
TCCATTGGTTAAAGAATTAGTAGAGGCAGCACTTGAAGCAGAAATAGAATCTCATATTGCAGATGAAGTTTTACAGGGTAAAAGAAATCGCAGAAACGGATATAACAGAAAAACAGTTAAATCCTCAAGCGGAGAATTTGAACTTTCAACCCCAAGAGACAGAGAAGGAAATTTTGAACCTCAGATAGTAAAAAAACATCAAACAACAATAAGTGATGAAATAGAAGAGAAGATTTTATCAATGTATGCTCTCGGAATGAGCTACAGGGATATACAGTCCCATATAAAAGAAATATATCAAATATCTATCTCTTCAGCTACAATCAATACAATAACAGATAAAATTATATCCAAAGTAAAAGAATGGCAGGCAAGACCCTTAGAGAGTATATATCCGTTTGTTTTTATGGATGCGATTCATTATAAAATTAAAGACAACGGAAAATATGTAAGTAAAGCTGTTTATACAATACTAGGTATTAATATCAAAGGGAAAAAAGAGATATTGGGACTATATCTCAGTGAAAGCGAAGGAGCGAATTTCTGGTTACAGGTTTTAACCGATTTAAGCAACAGAGGGGTAAAAGATATATTAATTGCAAGCATAGACGGTCTTAAAGGTTTTCCTGAAGCCATTAACGCTATGTATCCAAATACGGAAGTTCAGTTATGTGTTATTCATCAAATTAGAAATTCTTTAAAATATGTGGCTTCCAAAAACCAAAAAGAATTTATGAAAGATTTAAAAAAAGTATATCAGGCAATATCCAAAGAACAGGCTGAAATTGAACTTGATAATCTTGAAGAAAAATGGGGAGACAAATATCCTATAGTTATTAAATCCTGAAGAAATAAATGGGATAATTTATCCAACTACTTCAAATATCCGGAGCCTATAAGAAAAGTAATGTATACAACAAATATTATTGAATCTGTCCACAGACAGTTCAGGAAACTCACTAAAACCAAAGGTGCTTTTCCAAATGAAAACAGCTTATTGAAACTACTCTACATGGGTATTATACTAAATATGAAGGACAGACTATTAACTGTTTAAGAACAAATGTGATACAATTTAATTATTAAAAGGGGAAAGGTTGAAAGTGGGACAGTTCAAAGAGATACTTCCGGACGCATCATCACTTATACAGTCTTTGAGAAATATCGGATATTCGTTTGAAACAGCTGTTGCCGATATTATTGATAATTCCATTACTGCAAATGCGGAAAATATTGACATTTTTTTTCAAAATGACAATAACAGTTTTCAGTTTGCAATACTTGATGACGGAATAGGAATGAACAAAGAAGAATTGTTTAATGCTATGAAACCGGGAAGTTTTAACCCTCTGGATTTAAGAAATGAAAAAGATTTGGGAAGATTCGGCCTGGGGTTAAAAACAGCTTCTTTTTCACAATGCAGACAGCTGACAGTGGTAAGCAAACAAAACGGCAATATATATGCCATGGAATGGGATTTGGACTATGTTTTAAAAACTAACAGGTGGGAAATCAGAATACTTGATAAAACAGAAACAGACAATTTATTCGGTATAGAAAAATTAAAAAGCTATTTTTCCGGCACATTGGTGATTTGGAACAAAATAGACAGAATTACAGAAAACTCAAATTCTGAAAACAGACATCATTTTAACGAACATATTAAACACCTCGGAAAACATCTTGAACTTGTTTTTCACCGCTTTCTTGACGGGCGTGAAACCAAACCCCCGGTTAAAATCAGGCTACAGTCAAATATATTAAAACCGTTTGATCCTTTTATGAGAAAATATATGGCCACACAAGAACTTCCGACAGAAGAAATTATACTGAACGGGAAAAAAATTATAATAAAGCCGTATATTATTCCTCATTACAGCAAACTTTCAAAAGCAGATTACGAATATTATGCGGGGGCCGGAGGGTACAACAAAAACCAGGGGTTCTATGTTTACAGAAACAAAAGACTTCTTATATCGGGCACATGGTTCAGGATCATACCTCAAAAAGACTTATATAAACTTGCAAGAATTCAAATAGATTTACCCAACAGTCTGGACCATCTGTGGAATATTGACATTAAAAAATCAACTTCTTCACCGCCGGCTCCGGTAAGGGAAAGACTGAAAAAAATAATTGAAAAAATTGCAGGCGCCTCAAAAAAGGTTTATGTTTCAAGGGGACACAGAAGCTCTTCACTTTCCCAGCCTGTATGGTTCAGAGAGGCAAAAAACAGCGAAATATTTTACCGGATAAACAGACAGCATATACTTTTACAGAAATTTATCAAAACATTAAATACTGAACAGGAAAACGAATTTAACGGTATTTTGTCCCTTATAGAAGAAAACATCCCAAAAGAAATTATTTACAACGACATGACAGATTCTCCAAAAGATATAAAAAACGGAGAGACAGACGACAGATTCCTAGAAGAAAAAGTCACAGAACTTTTGAAACATGGGATAATAACAAAAGACAATTTTAATATGCTTTCAAAAATCGAACCTTTTAACAGATATACAAAATCATGGGAAAATTTTATAAAAGGATTATAAAATGTGTTATCAAAAAATTAAAAATGCCTTACAAACCCATCTAAAAGATAATGGAATATTGCCAAAAGAGGAACTGCTTAAAATAATTCCTGTTTTTGAACATTTAAACAATTGCAAATTAACCGAAGAAGAAAAAAATGAACTGATAGAGAACATTCTGTATGAAAACCAATATTACATAACCATTGATGCTGAAATAAACAAAAACGGTTATCAGGAATGGCTTCCTGATTGGGAGAAAAAACAAAAAGAAAAAGGGGTTAATGATTACTTTTATTATTCGGACAGATATGAAAGACACCTTTTGGAAGAACAAGGGTTTCCTCCAAGAATAGTGAAAAACATTTCCGAAATAAATAAAAAAATCCTTAACTATCTGCCAAATCCGGAAAAAACCGGAGAATGGATAACAAAGGGCCTTGTAATGGGTTACGTCCAGTCGGGGAAAACGGCAAATTACATTTCCCTGATAAACCGGGCTGCGGATGTGGGATACAAATTTATAATTCTTATCGCAGGTGTACACAACAACCTGCGCAGCCAGACACAGCAAAGGATAAATGAAGGGTTTATAGGATTTGACAGTTTAAAAAAGGAAACAGTGGGTGTCGGAAAAATAGACTCAAGAAGAAGGCCTCATACACTTACTACAGTCAATGAGGATTTTAAAAAGAGCCTTGTAGGTCATTTCGGTTTCTCCCCGAGTGATTTTAAAGAACCGGTTATCCTAGTTATCAAAAAAAACAGCAGTACTTTAAAATATCTGATAGAATGGCTGAAAACAGCAAAACCGAAAAGTCTGGATGCCGATTATCCTTTACTGCTTATAGATGATGAAGCGGACAATGCTTCAATAAATACAAACACCGAAGAAAACCCGACAACCATAAACGCACGTATAAGGGAAATACTGAATATGTTCAACAGACGTGTTTATATCGGATATACGGCCACACCGTTTGCAAATATTTTCATTGATGACCAGGCCGAACATAAGGATAAAGGTGTGGATTTGTTTCCGGATGATTTTATAATCACTTTAAACGCCCCCGAAAATTACATAGGGGCAAAAACAATATTTTTAGACAAAAAATTTCAGGGAAAAAACTATGACATAATCAGACACATCGAGGACAATGAAATATGCATACCTGCAAAACCCAAAAAAAGTTTTGAACTGAACTGTCTTCCGGATTCATTAAAAGAAGCAATAAAACTTTTTGTACTTGCATCCGTCATTAAAACCGAAAGGGACAAACAACTCAAACACACAACAATGCTTATAAATGTCACATTTAAAAAACATCTTCATTACAGACTTCAGTATCTTGTGAATGAAGAACTGGAAAAAATTTTAAACGGCATTTATGCAAGGGACAAAGAAGTTTTAACAGAGTTAAACGAATTGTATTTAAAGGAATATGTGGACAACAGCTATACCAACGGTTATACACCCTTACCTGAAATGTTTGACAATTATATCGAAAAAATTGCCGATAATATTGAAAAATTTAAAGTGGTAACTGTTAACAGCGACAGCAAAGGGCTGGACTATAATGAATATCCTGATGGGCTGTTTGTGATAGCCATAGGAGGATATTCCCTCTCAAGAGGCTTTACATTGGAAGGGCTTACAATAAGTTATTTTATAAGAACGACAAAAATGTATGACACACTTCTGCAGATGGGAAGATGGTTCGGATACAGAAACAAATATGAAGATTTGTGCAGAGTTTATATGCCCAAGGAAATAGAAATATGGTACCAGCACATAGCGGAAGTGGTTGAAGAATTAAAATACGATTTAAAAGAACTTCAGCTATCCAAAAGACCTCCGAAAGATTACGGACTCAAAATAAGGACGCATCCTGAAAGTCTTTTAATTACCGCACGAAATAAAATGCAAAACGCAGGTGAAATTATAGATTATATTGATGTATGTTATTCGGGACAGCTTGTAGAAACAAGACTGATTTCTACAGAT
Organism: uncultured bacterium; assembly: GCA_964559045.1. Classification (GTDB taxonomy): domain Bacteria; phylum DYJV01; class DYJV01; order DYJV01; family DYJV01; genus CAZLFW01. The sequence continues at coordinate 422 of CAZLFW010000044.1, read as the reverse complement.
AAAAACGATATAAAAGCAAATTTTGAATTATTCAATGAATATATAAAAGATTTATCAGGACTTTATCGTTGGACTGAAAATAACAACAATTATTTATTCAGAGATGTATCTTATGAAAAAATCATCGAAATTTTAAGTAAATTCAAAAACAATATGACAATGAAAACGTTTATGGACCCCGAAGGATTTAAAACCAGTATAATTGAATATATTTTAAAAGGCAGTGAATTTGAACTTTCGGAATGGGATATTGCAATAAAATCAATCAGTTCCAAAAGAAATGAAAACATTGCCGGTTTAAAAATAGGAATTACGGAAAGAAGGGTTCTTGAAGAAAACGGGTTTTATCTGTTGAGCGGAAGAAAATACAGACTCGGTGATTCAATGGATGAAGCGATAGGCTTGGATTTAGATAATAAAAA
>CAZLFW010000043.1:0-5528 GCA_964559045.1 uncultured bacterium | reverse complement strand
TTCTTTAAGCTCTGAAATTTTTTCTTCAACACTGTTTTTCATTAACAGTTTATAAGCAAAAACTTTTTTATCTTGTCCTATTCTGTGTATTCTGTCAACAGCTTGATTTTCAACGGCAGGATTCCACCAAGGGTCGTAAATTACCACATTTTCCGCTGCTGTGAGATTTATTCCCAATCCCCCCGCCTTTGTGCTGATAAGAAAAACTTTTACGTTTGCGTTTTGCTGAAAGTTGTCTATTTTTTCAAGCCTGTTTCTAACTGTTCCGTCAAGATACTCATAGTTTATATCCAAAGTTTTAATCCAGTTTTTTATAATTTTAAGCATTTGCACAAACTGAGAGTAAACAACCGTTTTTGTATCCTTTTTTATAAGAGTTAGCAAAAGTTTCTTAAAATTTTCAAATTTTTCCGATTTAATGTTTTTGTAATGAACATGCTCGAATTTAACCAGTTTTGGATGACAGCAAATCTGTCTGAGTCTGAGCAAGCCTTCTATAATAATAAGCCTGCTTCCAGTAACTCCTTGTGATGAAATTGACGAAACAATTTTTTCAATATAAAATGCCTTTACAGAGTTGTAAAATTCTTTCTGCTGCTGATTCATTTCATAAAAATAGTTTATTTCTGTTTTGGGAGGCAGTTCCTTTAAAACATCTTCCTTTTTTCTCCTGAGAATAAGAGGCATAAGCTTTTTTTTCAGTTTGTCAATATTGTGGGAATACATCTTTTTAAAATCTTTTAACGAGCCGAGTAGACCGGGATGAAGAAAATCAAACTGACTCCAAATATCCACTATGCTGTTTTCAAAAGGTGTCCCCGTTAGAGAAAGCCTGTGTTCGCTGTTCAGTCTTTTTATATATTTGGAAATTATTGAAGACGGATTTTTTATGTATTGCGATTCGTCGAGAACAACATAGTTAAATTCCATGTTAACAAGTTTTTCAATGTCAAGCCTTACTATGTTGTAAGTTGTTAATATTATCTTAAATTTTTCAATGTTGTTATAGTATGATTCTCTGTCCTTTCCGTAAAGAATCAGATAGTTCATGTTATATGAAAATTTTTTTATCTCATTTTCCCAATTATATAGAAGAGAAGTGGGAACAATTACCAGATTCGGCTTTTTATTTTTGATAATGTTTAAATGAGTAAGTGCCTGAACTGTTTTTCCCAGCCCCATTTCATCCGAAAGAATCCCGTTTAAGTGGAATTCCCGCAAAAAACCGAGCCATTTAACCCCTTCTTTCTGATAATCCCTTAAAATTTTATCAAATTTTTCAGGAAGGTAAGGATCCTTGATTTTGTTAAAATTGCGTATTTTCTCTTTGATTGTCTTTATTTCCTTTATTACTTTGTAACTTTCGGAAAACTCAAACAGCAAATTTTCCTTATCCATTGAATTTATTTTATGTATTTTTATTTTGTTGTCTTTTTTATTAAACCGAAAACCTTGTTCGTGTAAAATTTTTTCGATTTTTTTGTAAAAATTTTCCGGTATAACACCGTATTCGCCGTTTGAGAGTTTAACGTATCTTTTTCCTTCCTTTATATTTTTCAAAAGATGTGCAAGTGGAAATTTTTTGCCTTTAAAATCAATGCTTGCATCAATTTCAAACCACTCTTTGTATGAGAAAATCTTTACTCCTGACGAGGAAGTCGGATATCTGATTTTGAATCCCGTTAATTTTTCCTCTCCGAAAATGTTAAATTTAGAAAATTTTTTTGGAAAAATATCAATGAGCAACTTCAAAGCGTTTTCCTTTGAAAACAGGAAGTATCCGTTTTTAATTGAAGAGCTTAATTTTCCAAGAGTATCGGATATATCATATTCTATTTTGTTTCTGAAAATCACACTGTTGTCAATTATTCGTTCGTTACTTAAAATGTTTATCGTTTTTTCGCCGTATTGCAGTAAAACTTCTGTTTTTAACTGTTTGTTTTCCATGTCAAGGTATATGTTTACTTCCGGCTCAAAATCAACAACTTTAAAACCTGTTATTTTTTCCCTGTGAAAAGAGATGAAATGTATGTTCAGAAGATTTTCGCAAGCAACCATATCGTTAAATTCTTTGTTTAATATAATCTGAGGGTTTTCAAGGAGATTGTCCAAAACCTTAAAGTCAAATATACGTGGGAGTATTTTCAAATCTCCCGAATGCAAAACCGCAACTCTTTTTTCCATTCCTTCCAGTAATCTCAGTATATTGTCCTGCTCTTCGTAGTAAGCGGTTATTTTTGAAAATTTGTCGTTTAATTTTTCAACTGCGATTTTAATGTGCAAATTATTTTCCGAAATTTTCAAAGGCTGTAAAGTTCTTTTCCCTTTGCGTATGAAAAATACGGGAGTTGGGTGATTTGCCACAGTATTAATAAGGAGTTCGGTGAAAATATCTTCTTTTTCCAAAATATCGAATCTTTTGTGGTGGTGTAAAAGATTTTCGTGTTGATTTATAAAATCGTTAAAATCAACGTATTGTTTCAAAAAATAGTGATTGTCCTTTTTTTTCTTTGCCACTGCAAATGTCAGATTATTTTCCTCAATGATAACACCGAAAATTTCTTCGGGAAGTTCACCATGTTTTTGAAGCAGGTCAACAGGGGATACCGATTGTTTGAAAAGGGTATAATAATCAAAAGAAAAATTGGATATAAAATGAATCAGGGAAGTTGCGAAAAGCTCGCAATAATTTTTGCAAAAATTGCTGCACGAGCATTTGATATTAAAGTTGTCAGTGTCTATTGTAATAATGTTTTCTTCTTGGTTTTTAAAAACGGTTTTGAAAAAAACGGAACCTTTTTTGTCAGGACTTTCATTGATGCTCTGGTTTACAATACTGTTTTCGGAGTAATTTTTCAAAGATTGTTTATACACTTCCGAGGAAACGTTTTTTCTGATAAAATTAAAAATCTTTTCCTTTAAATTATACTCGTTTGGTATCATCTGATTTTTCAACAAAAGCCAGGTCTATTGATTTGTTTATCCTGTCCGTTTTTTCCACTCTTACTTTTACCCTGTCTCCGAGCCTGTAAGTATTGCCTCTTCTTTTTCCTCTTACAAGGTGCTCCTGCTCGAAATATTGGTAATAATCATCGGTAAGATTTCTCAAAGGAACCAGCCCTTCAACAAGATATTCCTCTATTTCCACAAAAACTCCGAAAGATGTAACTCCTGTAACTATTCCCCGAAACTCTTCCCCAATCTTGTCTTCCATAAAAACCACCTTGAAATAATCGGTTATTTCCCTTTCCGCATCAGCAGCACTTCTCTCCCTGTCGGAACAGTGCTGTCCCGTTTCGGGAAGAGTGGCATTAAGTATGTCAATGTATCTGTCGGAAACCTTTTTGTTAATTGCTCTTCTTAAAATCCTGTGGTTTATCAAATCGGGATACCTTCTTATGGGAGAAGTGAAATGAGTGTAATTTTCTTTTGCAAGAGCGTAATGCCCTATGTTTTCGGGAGAATATTTAGCCTGTTTCATACAGCGGAGAAGAAGATAATTGAACATTTTTTCAAATGGTTTGTTTTTTACCGCATCAAGCGCTTTTTGAATATCGTTGGGACTTGACAGTTTAACATAAATTCCGAATCGGGCAAGCAATGCAGCGGCTTCTGACAGCTTGTCCTCATTGGGAGGCTCATGCACCCGGTATAGCAGAGGAATTCCCTTTTTACTCAAATATTCCGCAACAACTTCATTTGCAAGAAGCATAAATTCTTCTATCATAATATGCGCCATGTTTCTTTCGACTTTTGCAATGTTTTTTACTTTTCCCGATTTGTCGAAAATTATTTCCACTTCAGGCAGATTAAAATCTATACTTCCTTTTTCAAATCTTTTTTTTCTAAGTATTTCCGCAAGTTCACACATTAAAAAAATATCTTTTATAATAGGCGTGTATTTTTCGTTTAATTTTTCAGACGCATTGTTTAAAACTGAATTAACTTCTTCATAGGTTGCTCTGAAATGGCTTTTTATAACAGATTTGTAAATTTTATTGTTAACAACTACTCCCGAAGAGTCAATCTCCATTTCAACCGTAAATGTAAATTTATCTTCAAAAGGATTCAAACTGCATAAATTATTGGATAAAACTTCCGGCAGCATGGGATATACAGTGTGAGGATAGTAAACACTTGTTGCTCTTAAATAAGCTTCTTTGTCAATGGCATCTTTATCCTTTACGTAATATTCCACATCAGCTATGGAAACGTAAAGTTTCGTATTGCCGTTTTTACATTTTTCCAATGCAACGGCATCGTCAAAATCTCTTGCTTTTTCACCGTCAATGGTGAAAAAATTTATGTTTCTCAAATCGCGTCTTTTTTTGGCGATATTGCTTTGCTTTAATAAAAGTTCGTCCGCTTTTTTCAGAACCTTTGACGGGAATTCTTCTCTGACGCCGTATTTAATGTTAACCGCTGAGAAAAATGTGGAATCTTCGTCCGGTTTGCCGAGAACTTTTATTACCTCTCCCACGGGGTTTTGGTTTTTTGTGGGATAACGTGTAATTTTTATCAATACCATGTCACCTGTTGCGGCTTTTTTAAATTTACCTTTGGGAATGTAAAAATCTCTGAGCATTTTTTTATCAACAGGTGTTACAAATGCGAATCCTTTGCTTTTTTCAAAAATTCCTACAACTTCTTTTTTGCTTCTTTCTAAAATTTTTACAACTGTTCCTTCAGGTTGCTTGTTTTTTATGAATTTGTCAATTCTTACCAAAGCTCTGTCACCGTTAAGGGCTTCAAAAAGAGTTCCAGGTTTTAAGAAAATATCTTCGCATTTGTAGGTTTCGTCAGGAATGAGAAAAGCAAATCCTCCTTGGGCAAAATCAATTGTTCCTTTGATAAGGTTTGCTTCGCTCGAATAGCAGTAAGTGTTATTTTTGGTTACATGAATCTCGCCTTTTTTAATGAGGTTTCTTAAAATCCTTTTCAGTTTGCTCCTCTCTTTACCCGTTGATATGGCAAGCTTTTGAGCTATTTCGTTAAATTTGAGAGGTTTTCCCGATTTTTTAAATAGTTCCGATACATCTTCTTTGTTCATTGATTCTCCGTTAAAGTTTAATAATATTCGGAAAGCATATCACACTTTTTTCTCATTTTCCACAAAATATAATTTTCATTTGATTTTAACCGGAAATTTCTTTATAGTGTTTCTACGTATAAATAAAATTCAGGGAGAGAGACAATTCCGCTTTTATTCGAATCGCTAAACAGAGGAGAAATAGCTTTCGGTTTTTTTAACATTGATACCGATATGCTGTTGCTCGAAAATTACTTCTTTTTTGCACCTGAATTTTGCACCGGTGTTATCAAATTTGCAAAATCTTCAAATGCTGAAAATTTTTATTGTAATCGGAAAGGTTACATTGTCAGGGACAGAGAGCTAATTGGAGATTTAACGGGGGCAATTCACAGTATACGGTTTACAGGTTTTATTGGAGAGGTTTACAAGGTTTTTCCCTTTCCCGAAGATTTGAAAAACTTCAAACAAAGTCCCGACGGTTATAAAAACAGAAAAA
>CAZLFW010000042.1:0-4453 GCA_964559045.1 uncultured bacterium | reverse complement strand
AGAGAAAATTGTGATACATTTAATTATGCAGGTGATACTTTAAGTTATCTTGTTGCTCCATCATTTAAGATAATTGCACAGAATAAAGACAATAAAACAACAAAAAATTATAAAAATGATTTTAATCGTCTTGCAGAAAATTATATCTCTATTGATTATCCATCAAGAGATGATAATCAATTTGGAAATAACCAAGAAATAGAAATTAGCATTACACCTGCTTCTGGCAAACTTATTTCAAATGGAGATGGAACTTTTAAGTATACTTTTGGTAATGATAAAATTGTTTATCTAAAAAACGACAATGCTAAAATTAATTCTTTTGCTCCAATGTTTTCACTTTCAATAAAAGATTTAAGAGATAAAGACGAAGTAACATGCTTAAATATTCCCCAAAAATTAACAGTATCCGGTCAATCAATAAAATACGGTGAACTTGACATTTCCGATAATTATGGTCCTGAAACAGAAAATTTAAAATTATTAATGAAAACATTTTTCTGGAATAACGGCACTTGGGAGCTTAACATTGAAGATTCATGCACCTCTTTTGACAAATCAGATTTTATTTTAAAAAATTTTACTGACAAACTTAATAGTGGAGAGACAAATATAATCAATTTTTCTAATATTTCAGAAGGAGTAGGAGATATAACTTTATCAGCACCGGGTCAAAACAATTACGGAAGCGTTGATGTTGATTTTTCTTCTAATAGTTTTCTGCATAATGACAACAGTAGTTCAGGTAAAGCCACATTCGGATTATACAGGGGCAGAGACAGAGTTATTATGTGGGAAGAAGTTCCTGCGGAGGATGAATGAAAAATAGTTCAGCGGAAAAAGGATTTACACTGGTTGAACTTATAGTTGTGCTGTCTCTCCTTGGCATAGTTTCTCTAACTATAATACCAAAACTTGATATGAGTGATTTTAAGGAGTCTGCCGATATTGACACACTGATTTCCAATACAAGATATGCCCAGCACAAATCAATGGTAAGTGGAAATAATTGGAGAGTGATTATATTATCTTCCCAAAATGCTTATATAATAGACAACAACTCAGTTGATACAGATATTCTTCCTCAAATCCCGGGCAGTGACAATCCTCTTGATGTATCCACTTCCGTATCTGCAAATGTAAAAGAATTTTATTTTGACTATCTGGGTAGACCAGTTACAAAAAAAAACAAGTTAATAACATCCCCGATCTATGTAAAAATAGGCTCCAGAACAGTTGTAATGGAGCCGTATTCCGGTGGAATCCATGTTGAGTGAAAAAGGCTTTACATTGATTGAAATGATTCTTTTTATAGTTGTATTTTCTCTTGGCATTGTTGGAGTAATGACCCTTTATTACAATACTCTTGGAAGAACAAGCGATCCTATTTTGAGAAACAGGGCTGTTCAGGTTCTGCAATCAACAATGGAAATGATTTACAGTAAAAAATGGGATGAAAATACACCTAATGGTGGATGTGGAAACATTAGCGAATGCAATTTTCTACTCTCTCATTTAGGACCTGAACCAGGCGAAACATCTTTATACCATTTTGACGACATTGACGATTTTGTAAAATCAGGAAGCAAATTTAAAAAAACCGAAGAATGGAAAAGCGAGGATTTCGGATTAACCAAAGGTTTTAAAATTAAAATTACTGTAAGCTACGCAAATGTCTCAGGTGAAAAAATTTATGAAAATACTTCTTCTAAATCAAATTACAAATTAATAAAAATTGAGGTTAGCGGAAATGGATTAAGCGAAACGTATAAACTAATCGCTGTTAAAGCAAATTTCTAATTCAGCTTTATTAAAAGGATATTTAATTGAAAAAAGGTTTTACTCTAATTGAGCTTGTTATTGCAATAACATTATTTGCCATTGTTTCAGGCATAGGAGTAAACATAATTTATAACGTTTTTTATGGATATTCGGAGACAAAAATAAAAAACTTTCTATACAATGAAATAAAATTTACTTTTGAGAGACTTGACAAAGAATTGCACAATACAGCACCCAACTCGGTAAGGGCGGAAAAAGATTTGCTGCAATACCTTCTTTTTTCAAGAAGTTTTTTTTATAAAAAAAACAGTTCCAACTCAATAGTTATTTACGATAATTTAAGCAATATCAACTTAAAAAGTAAAAAGTTTACCATATATCCATTGTCTTTTAAAGATATTTTTAATTCTAACTCAGCTCTTCAAAAAGTTTATACAGTGGTTAATTCAGTAAAAAATCAAGACAATTCATGGACAGTTACTTTTAACAAAGACATATTGGCAGACTCACCATACCACAGATGCTACATAATTGATTCTCCTGTAACTGTTTTTAAAAAAAACGACAATCTGGTAAGATGCTTCGGTTATGAAATTAACGGGACAACCGGAGAAAATTCAGGAACTTGCAATATTTTTACAAATTATGTTGACGATGTATTGTTTGAATATTATCCCGGGGCAACAGGGAAAGATGCAATTTTAAAAATATCTTTAACATTTTTAAAACAAGACATAAAATTAAATTACAAACATGAGGTGCATTTTAGAAATGTTCCGTAAAAGAGGTAATAAAGGCTTTGTTTTAGCTTATGCGCTGTCTTTGCTTGCAATTTTCGGCATTATAGGCGTATCAATTGTTTCAATGCTTACAACATCTTCTATTACATCTTCTGAAGACTTTCTCTCTTTACAGTCTCTTTTTATCGCAGAAAGCGGAGCTGAAATTCGTATTAGACAAGCATTGGAGGGAGACACACTTGAGGGAAGTAAAATTTATAAATTTAACAATAACGACAATTATATTGTTAAAGTTACATTAAAAAAAATAATGAAAACCTCAGGGGGAGATGAAATTTTTTCAGTTTATGCTGCTGGGAAATGCTTTAATATAAAAAGAAAAATTTTTATAAAATTCAGGAAATAAAAAATGTATAAAGAATTTTTCGGATTCAAATCCGAGCCGTTTAACATTACACCTGACTCCGATTTATTTTACTGTTCTGAGCAAATTGATGAAATTATAACGGTAATAGAATATTATTTGCAAAAGAGAAGAGGCTTTCTTGTGCTTACAGGTGACGTGGGAACAGGAAAAACAGTTTTATGCAGGACATTATTGAACAAACTCGTTAATTTTAACACAACACTTGTCCTCAACCCTTTTTTAAACGAAAAAGAAATACTTTACTATATTTGTAAAGATTTCGGGATAATAGAAGATAATTCAGAAATCAACAAAGGGGAGCTGTTCCACTTGCTTACAACCTTTTTTGTTGACACTTATAATGAAGGAAAAAATAATTTGATAATTGTTGATGAGGCTCAAAATCTTTCATTTGAATCGTTTGAAATGATAAGACAAATATCCAACATAGAGATGGAAGACAGTAAATTAGTTCAGATTCTCTTTGCAGGCCAGCCTGAATTAATAGAAAAACTTAACAAACAAGAATACAGACAGCTACGTCAGAGAATAGGGACAGTTCTTGAATTGAAACCATTTAATCAAACAGATACTTTTAATTATATTAATTTTAGAGTTCAGGAAACCATGCATTACAAAAAATTTCTTTTTACCAGCGGAGCATTAAAGCTGATACACAGATACACCAGAGGAGTCCCTAGGGAGATAAATCAACTGTCTGAGCTATCACTTATTGCAGCTTTTGCAAACAATCATAAAATAGTGACAAAAAAAGATGTAAAAACAGCATCTGCAGAATATTATAAAAAATTCTCACAAAAAAGAGATAAAAAATTTTTTTGGTTTCTCATTGCTGTATGTTTAATTGTAGGAGCAATTTTATTACTTGAAATATTAAATTTTTCATAGTAAAAAGTTATTAACAATGAGCATAATAGCAAAATCTCTAAAAAAAATTAGGTTAAAAGAAAAAGAGAAAAACTACCCTACAAAATCGTTTTCTTTAGGGAAGTCTAAATACGTTAATGTTGGGTTTTACGGGATAATAGTGTTACTTATTTTGCTTTTAATAGTTTTTGGCATAAATTATTATCTTTTTGTTCAAGATAACCAAAAAACAACTGATTTTAACATAAAAAAATATGAAATAGTTTTTTCCGAAACAATGGAGCAGTATCAAAAAATAGAGACTGCAAAAATAAATGAGATAAAACTGAAATACCATCTTATAATGAATAATTTTAAAGAGCTTAAAGGGTTGTTAAATAAGATACAACGGTCAAATGAAAAAATATATTTAAAATATTACGGTATTCTCTGTTTTAAAATGAAAGAATATGATAAAGCTATAACTTATCTAAATATTTATCTTAAAAAATACAAATATGACAAAGATGTTGTATCGTATCTCGGAAATATTTATTTTTTGAAACAAAATTATAAAAAAGCTATTTTTTTATATAACAGCATAAAAAACGATAATTTTGAAACATCTTACAACAAAGCAATTATATATGAAAAAAAT
>CAZLFW010000041.1:0-12792 GCA_964559045.1 uncultured bacterium | reverse complement strand
AATTAGCATAGATAACGGCACGTTAATAGTTGACGGAAACGACAATATAACAGGGGCAAGTTATTTTGTTATGAATAATAAAGATGATAATGTAAGTATCGGTGGTGATTTTATCATGCAGAGCATAAAAAGCCATACAGGTAAACTCACTGCAGGGAGTCTTGACATAAAAGGTAATTTTGCACAGAAACATACAAGCACTTCTCAAAATTTTGCAGCATCCTGGTCACATAAGGTGATTCTTTCCGGAGGTATGGGACAGAAAGTTAAATTTGACGACCCCGGCTCTTCCCAATTTGCTATTTTGGTAATAAGTAATCAGAATATAAATTTTGCTACCAAAGTAAATGCTCAAATCTTCCTTGTTTCCAACTGTATTAACACAAGCACGGCAAATATTGACAATGTTACAGCGACTAATAAAGCTTACTTTTGCAATAACAGCATATTTTTAACAGATAACAAAACTATTGACGGAGATTTTGCATTTGTAGGCACAACTTTAGATTTAAACGGGTATAAACTAACAATAAAAGGTAATTTTATACATAAAAAAGGAGTGTTAAAATTTAATTCAGGCTCTCTAATTGTTGAAGGGAATTACGATTTTATTGAAAGCAGTTACATTTCTATGGCAAGTGATAAAGATTATCTTGAAATAAAGGGGAACTTTAAAGTTAATTCTTCTTCTCCCGTTACAATTGACAACGGAACCATTGCATTAAAAGGTGATTTGGATATAACATCAATTTTTAAGCTTTCAGGGGATAATATGTTAAAATTTGGAGGGGATTCCTCTGTTAATATTTCTATAGCTAAAAATCTTTTACAACCTATAGACTCACCTTCATTGAGATTTGCCAATGTGTTAATTGTCAACAGTGATATATCCTGTAATGTTGAAAAAATAAAAACAGATAAATTGACTGATGCTGCCTGTAACTTGTCGGAGGATGGACTGGATTATCTGAAATATTTTAAAACAATAAAAAGAATTATAAATTGCAATGCCAAAACAATGACTTTTAACGATAATTTAACGGTTCCGGCAAGTTTGGTTTTTGATAATAACAGTGATATTGATTTATCAGGTAATACTCTTAATGTTTTTGGGAATTTTTATCTGACAAACTCAACGTTTCATTTAAACGGAGGAAATTTGAAAATCGGTTTTATAGACTACAATAATGTTACTGTATCTGCCCTTGATAATAATTTCATTGATTTTATCCAAGATAATTCCACGCTTTATGTTGATGGTGGGAATATAGCTGTTAACGGCGATTACACTGTCAAAGGCTGCAGTATATTGCAAATGACAAACGCGCAGGATAATGTTTCAATTAAAGGAAATTTTATTATGAAAAGCAGCATCTCTCATGAAAACTATCTTTCTAACGGAAAAATTTATGTAGGAGGAGATATTACTCAAAAGAACGGCGATGAGAAAAATCTGCATACTTCCGGAAATAACAAGGTTTTTATATTTGGAGATTCACAGCAGATAATCTCTTTTGAATCACCTGACACGTATTTTGAAACACTGGTTTTAAAAAACACCGATATAAAAATAGCTTCTGCTGATAACTCGTCTTTAAAGGTTCATAATTTGCAAGTTGCAAACGAAGAAACTCTTAAGTTAGTGAATATTGAATACGATAATGCAACCTTTATAGGCGGTATGCCTTTAAACAAATTTGAATTGAGCTTAAATCAAGGCTGGAATCTTGTATCTGATCCTATAAAGAGTCAGATACTGGAAATGGGAGAAAAATTCTCCGAAAGCATTAAAATTATATGGAAATGGCATTCCGGCAAATGGTTGGTATGGGTTCCTGACAACAATATTTTGGCAACTATTATAGATACATACAATGTTGATAATTTAAGTGTAATTAATCCAGGCGAAGGATATTGGATAAATGCCGATAAAAGTGTTACAATCCTTTTTTACGGTGATGAATACACTTTTGACAATATAACCGACAATATGTCCGCTGATTTTAACGGTTGGTGTCTGCTCGGAGCAGGAAAAGATATAACCGTTAGCGAATTAAAATCATTTACGGAGAATATTGGAGCAAACTTGGAAACAGCTTGGAAATGGGAGTCAAATAAATGGAAGGTTTGGTCTCCTAATGAAGCATTAAAGAAAATTTTAGAGAAATATCTTGACTCCTTTAACTCCATTAACAGAGGAGAAGGTTTCTGGGTTTACGTTAATACCCAATGAAAAAAAGTTAGTAACTGGAATATTCCTATTTGAGACGTTTTTATTTAATGTGTAATGTGGAGTGAGGATTATAAATTTTGGGTTTCCATGTATTTACATACGATAAAATATTATGAAAAGATTTATCATATTTTTTTCAATTGCTCTTCTCTGCTCTGCAATTACTTTTTTTTTATATTTGCAACAGTTTAATTTTTTAAAAAGCATTGATTTGAAATTAAGAGATGTTAGATTTAAAGTGAGAAAACAGATTGATTCGGACAAACGTGTTGTCATAGCAGCAATTGATTCCAAAAGCATTAACGAATTGGGGCGTTTTCCCTGGGACAGAAAATTAATAGCAAAATTAATTGATAATTTAAAATATTACGGTGCAAAAACAGTTGCTTTTGACGTGATTTTTTCAGAGTCTTCAAATCCCGAATCAGATAAAATCTTATCAGACTCAATTAAAAAAGCTGGAAATGTTATTCTCGGTTATTTTTTCAGAGAAGAGAAGGAAGCACCTTCCTACGAATCTCTTGAAATCTTGGAGGAAAAAGCTGCAATTAGAAAGATACACGTGGGACAAGGGGCAAAAAATATTCCTGTTGTAAATCTTCCTTATGTTGAAGTGAACATTCCTTGCCTTGCAAAGTCCGCTCAATCTTTCGGTTTTTTTAATATTTTTGCCGATCGTGACGGAATTATAAGGAATGCAACGCTTTTATCCCTTTTTGACGGTAATCTCTATCCGTCGTTGCCTCTGGAAGCTCTTTCCAAATATTTTCAAAAGGAACTTTCCGTTTCAGTTGAGGAATACGGAATAGATTCCATTAAGATAGACGGTGAAATTATACCATCAAACGAGGCGGGTCAGTTTGCTCTTAACTATTACGGTGGTTACAATGCTTTTAATCAGATTTCCGCAGTTGACATAATAAAAAAAAGGGTTAATTCCAATATTCTTAAAAATTCTCTTGTTTTTGTAGGAGCAACTGAAATAGGTATATCAGATGTTAGGGCAACACCTGTAAACCCTGTTCTACCAGGAGTGGAAATTCATGCAACTGTTGTATCAAATTTTTTCCAAAAGTTTTTTCTTATAAGAAACAGTGTGGTTGTATTTACCGAATCATTATTCATTTTTATATTTGCCTTGCTTCTCGGCTCTTTTCTCGGAGTGTTCAAAAAAACTTTTTACAGCCTTGTAACTTTGGTGGTAATGCTTGCTCTATACGGTTTTATTAATATGCTGCTTTTTAAGGAACTGTTTTTTAATTTAAGCATTATATATCCTTTTATTTCAATGTCTTTAACATATTTCACTTCCGAAGCATACAGAAATTTCGTAGAAGAAAGGCAGAGCAGGTTTTTGAAAAAGGCATTTTCCAGTTATGTTTCGGACAAACTTGTGGGACAGATAATTGAAAATCCCGATTTGCTAAAGCTTGGCGGTGAAAAAAAATACATTACCATGCTTTTTTCCGACATTAGAGGTTTTACCACCTTGTCTGAACAGGTTACTCCAGAGCAGTTGGTTGAGCTGCTGAATGAATACTTCACTCCCATGACCAACATTGTTTTGAAAAACAACGGCACACTTGACAAATATATAGGTGATGCTATAATGGCTCTGTTTAATGTTCCCGTGAATGTGGAAGAGCACGAATATTTCGGATGTCTTACCGCACTTGAAATGATAGAATCTCTTGATAAATTGAATAATGATTTCAAGAAAAAAGGCTTTCCAGCGATTGACATAGGTATAGGTTTGAACACTGGTTATGCGGTTGTTGGAAATATGGGAACAGATACGAGATTTGACTATACTGCAATAGGTGATTCGGTTAATCTTGCTTCAAGACTCGAGGGAACCAATAAATTTTTTGGCACAAGAATAATAGTAAGTGAATTCACATACGAAAAGGTTAAAGACAGGTTTAAATTCAGGATGCTTGATAAAATCAGAGTTAAAGGAAAAGTAGAAGGCATAACCATTTACGAGTTAAATAATAACCTTTCTGCCGCACTTATTAATGAATTTAACATTGCATTGGAATATTATTTTAAAAAGAATTTTTATAAAGCAAGTGAAATCTTTAAAGAATTATTTGAAAAATTTAACGACAAGGCATCTAAAGTGTTAAGCGAAAGATGCGATTACTACATATCACAGCCCCCTCCCGAATCTTGGGATGGAGTTTTCGTAATGACAAGCAAATAAGGAAATTCATTATTCGAAAATATAGATAGACAGTAAAAAATCATTGAATATAGATGTTGAGATTTTACCCGGATTCTAAATATTTTTTAAAAATTCACAGGAGAGATTAGAATGGATAAAATTTATCTTGATTATAATGCAACAACACCTGTTCTACCTGAAATATCCGATATTATGAAAATTTATTTAACTGAAAAATGGGGTAATCCTTCCAGCCCTCATTGGGGAGGAGAAGGATTAAAAGAAGATATTGAATTTGCCAGAGAAAAAATTGCCGAGAGTTTGAATTGCAGAAAAGAAGATGTGTTTTTTACCTCTTGCGGGACCGAAAGCAATAACTGGGCGTTAAAATCCGGCGTTAATCTCTTTTCAGGGAAAAAACATATTATTACCACAAAAGTTGAACATCCTGCGGTTATTGAGCCGTGCAAGTTTTTGGAAAAACAGGGAATTGATGTTACTTATCTCGAAGTCAATGAAAAAGGCGAACTTGATTTGGAAGTGCTTGAAAAATCCGTTAAAGAGGAAACAGTGTTAATTTCAGTTATGATGGCGAACAATGAAACAGGCGTTTTGTTTCCTGTTAAGGAAATAGGAAAGATTGCTCAAAAATACGGAGTATTATTTCACATTGACGGAGTCCAGGCTTACGGAAAAACCAAAGTTGATTTAAATGAAACAGGAGCGGATTTTTTTTCAATATCAGGTCATAAAGTTTATGCACCTAAAGGCATAGGCTGTCTGATAATCAGAAATAAACACATAGAGCCTTTGTTACACGGAGGAGGACAGGAGAGGGGGTTGAGAAGCGGAACCGAAAATGTCGCTTCAATAGTTGCACTTGGAAAAGCTGCAGAAATTATAACGGAAGATTATAAAAGCAATTATTTCGCCGAGTTAAGAGATAAAAGGGATTTTCTTGAACAGGAAATTATGAAACATTTGTCCCCTGTTGAAATTCACGGTATCGGAGCTGATAGAATTTGCAATACCTCCAATGTGTCATTTAAAAACATAGTTTCAACAGCGCTGATAAAAGCTTTGGCAAGCGAAGGGATTGCAGTGTCGGCAGGTTCTGCGTGTGCTTCAGGAAAAGACTCATACTCTCATGTGCTTGAAGCAATGGGAAAATCCAAAACAGCAGCTTTAAGCAGCATTAGAATAAGCTTGGGAAAAGGATTAACCGATGAAATGTTGGAGTATGCGATTAAAAAAATAATTTTTTGGGTGAAGAAGCTTCGTTACTTCTCTCCTGAGAAATTTTAACATTAAACTTTACTTTAAAAAAATTTTCATATATATAGTAGCTGATGAAATTGGATAATCTTTTATCATTAATTGAACGTGATTTGGAAGCTGTTGAAGAAGCGATTAAATCCAATCTTGAAAACGACATTAAGCTTATTACCACCATTGGCACTCATATTCTCGACAGCGGAGGCAAAAGGCTCAGGCCGGCTCTTTTGCTGCTCACATCAAGGCTTCTTCACAACCTTACTCCTGAGCGTATTTCAATAGCAACAGCCATAGAATTTATTCATACAGCCACTCTGCTACATGACGATGTTGTTGACAATTCCGAATTGAGAAGAGGTAAAAGTTCGGCAAACACAATTTGGGGCAATGAAGCAAGTGTTCTTGTCGGAGATTTTTTATTTGCAAAAGCTTTTTCATTAATGGTTAAGTGTAACAATCTTGCAATTTTGGAAATAATGTCCAATGCTACCAAAGAGCTGGCTGAAGGTGAAATTTTTGAGCTTATTAAAACAGGTGATTTGCAAACAGCAATAAACGATTATTTCAAAATCATAGATAAGAAAACAGCTATCCTTTTTGCTGCAGCTTGCGAAGTTAGTGCTGTTATGGCGGGGATAGATACGAAACATCAGAAATTACTCAAAGAATTCGGGTCAAACATAGGCATATCTTTTCAGCTTGTTGATGATGCTCTTGACTATATGTCCACTGACGAAGAGCTTGGCAAAAAGATCGGAATAGATATTGAGGAAGGGAAGGTTACCTATCCTCTTATTTTTGCATTGGAGAAAGCGACCGAAGAAGAATTTGAAAAAATAAAGGAGCTTTTCTATAAAGAATCGCCTTCCAAAGAAGATGTGTTTTTTATTAAAGATTTTGTTATAAAAAAGGGAGGCACCGATGCTGCCGTTAAGGCTGCAAAAGTCAATGTTGAAAAGGCAAAGCAGGCTCTTTCTTCTTTTGAAGAAAACGAGGCAAAAGAAGCATTGATTAAACTTTCTGATTTTATTGTAAGCAGGAGGTTTTAAAATCATATATTCAGTAATTATAGGCATAATAGCAGGGGTATTATACGGTTTATTCCTGAAAAAGCTGAAATCGGGATGAGCCTGTGCCAATATGCCGGTTTGGGTAACCGGCTTAATAGGCGGTATTATAGGATTTTTAATAAAAAATTCAGGAGGTTAAAATTGAGTGAAAAAGTAGTTCATGTTACAGACGATAGTTTCAAAGAAGTTGTTCTGGACTCTGACAAGCTTGTGCTTGTTGATTTTTGGGCTTCATGGTGCGGACCATGTTTGGCGCTTGCGCCTGTTATAGACGACATTGCAGAAGAGTATTCTGACAGTGTTAAAATATGCAAACTCAATGTTGATGAGAATCAGAAAACAGCAATGCAATACGGTATCAAAGGGATTCCCACAATACTTTTTTTCAAAAACGGAAATGTTGTGGAGCAGTCTGTTGGATTGGTCCCCAAAGAGCAGTTAAAAGAGCTTATAACAAAATTGTCATAATTAAAGTCAGGTTTATCCTGACTTTAATGCCTCAGCATTGCGTAATTGTCCCCAAAATCTTTCAATATAAGTTTTGAAAGCTTCTTGTTAACGCTAAACTCCGACAAATCGTTCTTTATACTGTTTTTCATTGCTTTGGGAAACATAAGAGCAAAAAGAATCACCTCATCAATTGTTTCTGCTGGTATAATATTCAAACCGTTTAGGATAATATCAGGAATTTCCTTAAGCTCATAATAATTTTTTTGCGGAATTATAATATTTTTTATTCTGGAACGTTTAGCAGCAAGCAGTTTTTCCTTAAGACCTCCTATTGGAAGCAAATCTCCTCTTAATGTAATTTCTCCTGTCATGGCAATATCGCCTCTTACGGGAATGTTTAACAAAGAAGAGGTAATTGAAGTAACAATTGTAATTCCAGCGGAGGGTCCGTCTTTTGGTATTGCTCCTTCGGGAACATGAATATGAAAATCCACCAATTTGTGAAAATCGTTTACCAATCCGAGAATATCGGAACGAGTTCTAACGTAAGACAGTGCAGCTTTAACTGATTCCTGCATAACTTCTCCCAATTTACCTGTAATAGTGAGGCTGCCGTTACCTTTCATAACAGATACTTCCACTGAAAGAATTTCGCCTCCTGCGGATGTCCATGCAAGACCGTTTGTAATTCCTATTCTGTTTATGTTGCTGTTTTCGGCAAGTCTGAATTTAGGGATTCCGAGATATTTTTCCACATTGTTTTTGGCAATGTGAAGTTCTTTTTTGTCTATTTTCCCTTTTACCACTTCTTTTGCTATTTTTCTGAAAATTTTTTCAAGTTCTCTTTTAAGATTTCTAACCCCGGCTTCTCTCGTATAGTTTCTTATAATTGTCAGAATACTTTTTTCACTGAACTTTACCGATATTTTTTCAGATAATCCTGTTTCTTTCATTAATTTAGGAAGAAGATGTTTTCTTGCAATTTCATATTTTTCAAATTCGGTATATCCTTCTATTTTGATGATTTCCATTCTGTCTCTGAGAGGCAAAGGAATTCCTTCAAGGGAATTGGCTGTTGCGATAAACATAACGTTGGACAAATCAAAGTCTATTCCGAGATAATGGTCGTTAAAAGTATGATTCTGTTCAGGGTCGAGCACTTCCAAAAGGGCTGAGGCAGGGTCGCCTCTGTAATCTGAGCTTATTTTGTCAACTTCGTCAAGAAGAAATACAGGGTTTAAAGATTCGGCTTTTTTCATGCCTTGAATTATTTTACCGGGAAGCGCTCCGAGATAAGTTCTTCTGTGCCCTCTGATTTCAGCTTCGTCTTTTACGCCTCCGAGGGACATTCTTATAAAATTTTTGTTTAATGCTTTTGCTATTGATTTGCCGAGAGAAGTTTTGCCCACACCGGGTGGTCCCACAAAACAGAGAATTGGAGAATTGTTAGATCTGGACAATATTTTTACCGCAAGATATTCAACTATTCTGTTTTTAACGTTTTCCAATCCGTAATGGTCAGCATTTAACGATTCTTCAACTTTTAGCAAATTTGTTTCATCATCTGTAAAAACTCCCCAAGGAAGGTCAGCTATCCATTCGAGATAGTTTCTTATTATGGAAGTTTCTCCTGAAGCGGGATGCATTGATTTTAATTTTTTCATTTCAACTTCCACTTTTTCTTTTACGTATTCGGGAAGTTTTAAGTTTTTCAACTTGTTTTCTATGTCATCCAAATCAGACTTAGGGTCCGACTTATAACCGAGCTCGTTTTGAATTGCGTTAAGCTGCTCGTGAAGATAATACTCTTTCTGAGTTTTTGAAATTTTATCTTTTACTTTTGCCTGTATTTTTTTGTTTACCTTAAGTATTTCAATTTCAGACAAAATTTGAGAAAAAACGTATTCCAATTTTTCAACAATATCTCTTTTTAGCAAAACGGTTTGTTTTTTATCCGGTTTAACATTTAATTTGGAAAAAATACCGTAACATAGCTTAAACGGATCGTTAACCGAAATTATCTCCATTAATTCATCTATATTAATGTTTTGTTCAAGTTTGGCATATATTTGAAAATGGTGAATTATATCTCGCATTAAAGCTTCTACCTCGGGCACTTTGTGGTGCCAATTAAAATGTTCTTCTATTTTGGCACCTTTAACAAAGTAATTGTCCGAATCAATGAATTCTTTTATTTGAAAAACCGCAATACCTTGCAAAACCGCTTTATAAGTGCCGTCTGTCAATCTGGTTAATCTTGAAATTTCGGATATTACTCCTATTTCAGAGATATGCTTGTTTGAGGGTAAGTCAATCTTAGGGTCGGTTTGCACTGATACAACAACAGGCGTGTTATGCTCAATTGCATATTCTATCGATTTAACAGATTTTTTTCTACCAAAAAATAATACTGCTCTTTGTCCAGGAACCATAACAAAATCTCTTAAAGGTAAATAAGGATACTTCATTGATTATTCTCCCGTGGTTTAAGATTTTAGACAGGATTGGATTAATTTACGTGAATAACGGTGATGCACCGTTATTCACGTAAAAACTATGCTATTTTATGCTCTTCGTAAATAAAAATAGGTTTCTGATTGTTCTGTATCACGTCTTTATTGATAATAACTTCTTTTATATTGGTTTTTGACGGAACTTCATACATAACATTGGTCATAATCTGCTCAACAATTGCTTTTAAGCCTCTTGCTCCTGTTTTCCTTTTGATTGCCTCTTTGGCAATCTCTCTTAAAGCATCATCGGAAAAATTAAGATTAACATTGTCAAAACTCAAAAGCTTCTGATACTGTTTTATAACGGAATTTCTCGGCTCAACGAGAATTTTTGCAAGTGCGTCTTCATCAAGGTCTTCCAATGTTGCAAGAACCGGAAGTCTGCCCACAAGCTCGGGAATAAGCCCGTATTGAACCAAATCTTCCGGCTCAACATGCGTGAGAATACCTTCTGCCATTTTTTCTTTTTTGGTTTTTGGTTTGCCTTGAAAACCAATTGTTTTTTCACCTATTCTTCGTTCTATTATTTCGTCAAGTCCAACAAAAGCACCGCCCACAATAAACAGAATATTGGTGGTGTCAATCTTGACAAATTCTTGATTTGGATGTTTTCTCCCGCCTTTGGGAGGAATATTGGCAACTGTGCCTTCAACTATTTTAAGAAGAGCTTGCTGCACTCCTTCTCCTGAAACATCCCTTGTAATGGAAGGGCTGTAAGATTTTCGCGCTATTTTGTCAATTTCATCAATGTAGATAATTCCTTTTTCCGTTTTTTCAACATCATAATTTGCAGCTTGCAACAGATTTACAAGAACATTTTCAACATCCTCGCCAACATAACCTGCTTCGGTGAGAGTGGTTGCATCGGCAATTGCAAAAGGGACATCAAGGATTTTTGCCAAAGTTCTTGCAAGCAGGGTTTTACCGCATCCTGTAGGTCCCATTAACAGAATGTTGCTTTTTTCTATTTCAACGTATTCGTCGTCTGACTCGCTTTCGTTTTTAATCATGTTAACTCTTTTGTAATGGTTGTATACTGCAACTGCAAGCTTTTTTTTCGCTTCTTCCTGCCCTATAACGTAAGCATCAAGTGAATTTTTAATTTCTTCCGGTTTGGGAAGAGAATTTTTGAGATTTTCTATTTTCTCTTTTTCCAACTCTGTGCTTATTATTTCACTGCACAAGCTTACGCATTTGTCGCATATAAATACACCGTTGGGACCTTCAACAAGTTTTTTAACGGCTCTTTCGTCTCTTTCACAAAAAGAGCATTTAATCCATTTTCTTTTACTTCCTGAAACATTCATTAAATTTCTCCTTCTTATACCAGTAACATTTTACTTATAGGCGCGCCTGCGGGAACCATAGGATACACATTTTCTTCCCTGTCAACGTGAAAATCAACTATAACAGGAAGTTTTATGCTTAACGCTTCTTTTAAAACAGGCACTACCTCATCCTTTGTAGTGGCTCTGAAGCCCACAGCTCCGTAACTTTCCGCCAATTTAACGAAATCCGGGACAACCTCCATAACAGTTTCCGAATAGTTTTTGTCAAAAAACAGCTCCTGCCACTGTCGAACCATTCCGAGGTAGCCGTTGTTTAATATTATTATTTTAACTGGCAATTTGTACTGCATAACTGTTGCCAGTTCTTGAATGTTCATCTGTATACTTCCGTCTCCTGCCACGTCAATAACCGTTTTGTCAGGAAAAGCCACTTGCGCTCCGAGAGCGGCAGGCAGTCCGTATCCCATTGTGCCCAAGCCTCCTGACGTAAGCAGAGTTCTCGGTTTTTCAAACGGATAAAATTGAGCGGTCCACATTTGGTTCTGCCCTACCTCTGTGGCAATAATTGCGTCGCCTTTGGTAATTTCGTAAAGCTTTTCTATTACATACTGCGGTTTTATGCTGGTAGTGTTTTTATCATAGTTTAATTTATGCACTTTTTTCCATTGGTCAATCTGATTATACCATATTTCAAGATTTGACTTGAATTTGGGCACAGTTTCCTTGTATTCGTTATTTAAAAGATTATTAAACTTTTTAAGTGCGTTTTTTGCATCACCTACTATTGGAATGTCAACCACAACATTTTTACTAATGGATGTAGGGTCTATGTCAATGTGTATAATTTTCGCATTGGGAGCAAATTCGTCGATTTTGCCTGTAACCCTGTCATCGAATCTTGCTCCAATTGCAATAAGTATGTCACATTCTGTAACTGCAAGATTGGCTCTGTATGTTCCGTGCATTCCGAGCATTCCGAGAAACAGGTTGTCATTGCCGGGATAAGCTCCGAGTCCCATAAGAGTGGACGTAACAGGTATACCTGTAAGTTTCACAAACTCCCTTAGCTCTTCCGCTGCATCGGACAAAAGAATACCGCCGCCTATGTATATAAGAGGTTTGCTTGAGGATAAAATAACACTCAACGCTTTTTTTATCTGTCTCATGTGACATTCGTAAGTAGGTTTGTAACCTGTAATTTTAACCTCCTCCGGATATTCGAGATTTTTCAGTTTTGCGCCAAGAATATCTTTGGGCAAATCAACGAGGACAGGTCCTTTTCTACCTGTGTTTGCAATATAAAAAGCTTCTTTTATTATTATCGGCAAATCTTTGATATTTTTAACCAAATAACTGTGTTTTGTGCATGGTCTTGTCATGCCCACAACATCTGCTTCCTGAAAAGCGTCGTTGCCTATTAACATTGTGGGAACCTGTCCGGAAAAAACAACAAGAGGAACCGAATCCATGTAAGCGGTTGCTATTCCCGTTACAGTGTTGGTGGCTCCTGGACCTGAAGTAACAAGGCAGACACCCACTTTGCCGGTTGCTCTTGCATAACCGTCAGCAGCATGAACAGCAGCCTGTTCATGCCTGACAAGGATATGCTTCAAGCTGTAATTTGGTAAATCGTGGTAAATATTAATAACAGCACCTCCGGGATAACCGAAGATATGCTCCACACCTTCTTTTTCCAGACATTCCAATAATACTTTAGAACCTGTATACATGAAAGAAAATCCTCCGCAATTATTTTGACTTTTTATACGCTTCTATAATTTCAACTATTTTCTCT
>CAZLFW010000040.1:0-4165 GCA_964559045.1 uncultured bacterium | reverse complement strand
TAAAAGAGGGGTAAAAATAGCAACATTTCTGACAAGTAACGGGATTTCCCCAAAAAGAATAGAAGTTATGGGATGGGGATACCATAAAATAGGGAAAAATTTAATAAAAATAGAGCTGAAAAATTATTTGAAAATTTAGAGGAGGATTAATATGGCGAAAAAAGAAAAAGAAAAACAAGAAACCAACGGTGAACAGGAGCCTAAAAAAGGCGGTAAACTAAAATTAATAATTATCATATTAGTGGCTTTGATAATACTTGGTGGTGGTGGATTTGCAGCATACATGTTTTTATTTAAAAAATCTCCCCCTCCGCCGGCACCAGCCCAAAACAACGGACAACAGCAGCAACAGCAGCAAGCTCAGGCTCAAGCTGCGCCTCCCATTGTAAAAAAGAAAAAAATTCTTCCTCAAACAACATTAGACCCTTTTATAGTTAACCTTGCAGACAAAAATGCAAGAAGATACTTAAAGGTGAAAGTGGCTCTTGAACTTTCAGATGAAAAACTGAAAGATGAAATAAAAGAAAGAACACCTGAAATAAGAGACTTGGTAACTCTTTTGTTAAGCAGTAAAACATATGCGGATATTTCCACTTTTGACGGGAAATTGGCATTAAAAACAGAACTAATGAGCAGGTTAAATGCTATACTAATTAACGGACGAGTTACAAACGTTTTCTTTGTTGATTTCGTAGTTCAATAATTTGGAGGATTAATGAGCGAAGTATTATCTCAAGAAGAAATTGATGCTCTGCTTAAGGGAGTTTCAGGCGGTGAAATTGAAACAGAAACAGAAGCCACTGATGTTGACGAGGGCATAATATCTTATGACCTTGCAAATCAGGAAAAAATCATCAGAGGCAGGATGCCCACTCTTGAAATTATTAATCAGAGGTTTTCAAGAGATTTCAGGACAACAATGTCTTCAATGTTAAGAAAACTTGTAGATATTTCACCATTGTCAATTGACACAATTAAATTCGGAGATTTTTTAAAATCATTGCCTGTTCCCTCAAGCTTGCATCTTTTCAAAATGGAACCGTTAAGAGGATACTCGCTCTGTGCAATTGACAGCAAACTTGTTTTTGCCCTTATAGATATTTTTTTCGGAGGAGACGGTGCTTCAATTCTTAAAGTTGAAGGGAGAGACTTTACTCCCATTGAAGACAGCATGATAAAACGAGTTGTTATTGGAGCTTTGGAAAATTATCAAACAGCATGGGAGCCTGTCCACAAACTCTCGTTCGAATATGTAAGATCAGAGATGAACCCGCAATTTGTTACCATAGTGCCGCCTTCAGATATTGTAATAACAACAGTGTTTGAACTTGAGATAGAAGACACAACTGGCACGCTAACAATATGCATCCCTTATTCCAACATAGAGCCTATTAGGTCAAAACTTTATGCAGGTTTTCAAACAGAAAGACTTGAGGTTGATACTAACTGGATTAGAAGACTGAAAAAGCTTATTACCACTCTTGAAGTTGAAATGAGAGTGAAACTTTCAGAAAAAGAATTAACAGTTGAAGAGATACTTAATTTAAAAGAAGACGATATTATTACTTTTAATAAAGACGTGGATGAACCTTTGATTGCGGAAATAGAAGGGATTCCCAAATATGAGGTTATCCCAGGAATAATTAAAAGCAACAAAGCGGTAAAAATACACAAACCAATTCATAAAGAGGAGATTTAAAATGTCTGAAGATTTAGTCAATAATGAAGAAACTGAAAAAACATCAAACGATATTGAAGATGACGAAATTTCATGGGATGATGTTGAAGCGGAATTGGAACAGCAAAGGGATATGATAAAGGAGGATGCTCAAAATCTTCTCCCGCAGCCTCAAACACTCCGAACCTTGATTTTATAATGGATATTCCTTTAAAAGTTTCCGTGGAACTTGGCAGAACTAAACTTCTCATTAATGAACTTCTTCAGTTAGGACAGGGTTCTGTTATAGAGCTTAGCAAACTCGCTGGAGAACCTCTTGAAGTGCTGGTAAACGACAAACTAATAGCAAGAGGAGAAGCTGTTGTTGTAAATGAAAAATTCGGAGTTAGAATAACAGATATTATGACACCTATGGAAAGGATAGAAAAACTCGGAGAATAGCAATGAAAAACAAACAATTTTTATTTGTGATTATTTTTTTAATTTTATTTTCTTTTGTAAAAAAAACCTTTTCCGAAGATGTTAATTTTGAAAAAGGAAAGGATTTTGTGTCAATTTCGTTTAAAAACGCCCCTCCGGTATACAAAGTTGATTTCTATAATTACGGAATGAATGTTGTAGCAAAAGGTTTAAACATACGCCAAATGAGAATATTCAAATTCCAGCAGGATGTTGTAGTAAGGACAATACCCCTTGATAAGGAAAAAGCTCTTGTTAAAATTCAGTATCCAATTAAAAATCTTGAAAAACATATTAAAATTTACGACAAGGACAAATTTATAATAAAAATTTACCAAAATCCTTTAACAGTTGCTAATGCAAATGCTGAAAAATCAATTGTTGACGAAGCCAAAAAACTTTCTCTCATTAACACTTCACCTGTTGCTCCTGCTACGCAAAGGCATTCCGTTGCAACAACTACTGTTGCACCTGTAAAAAAATTTAAAGAGCCTGGAAGCACAGAGAAAACTGTTTCAAATAACCAAAAAACAGACAATTTATTCTCATTGGAAAATAACTCAGGTTTTTCCAAAAACATAGTTAAAACTTACTCTATTCTGTTTGCTTTATGCGTTACAATTATTATAGGAGCTTTTTTATTCAGAAAATTTTACGGAAAATTGTCACCTTCCATAAACAGAGGAGTTATAAAAGTGCTTTACAAAAAAGACATTTCCCCTAAAAAGTCAATTGCAATAACAAAAATTTTAAACGAATATTACATACTCGGCATAACTTCTCATTCAATTTCATACATTGACAAAATATCATCAGATACGGTTCTTGAAGAACTTCAACTAATAGAAGGTGAAAAAGAAAAGGATAAATTCATAAAATATTTGAAGAACGAAGAAAAGAAAGAGGAAAAAACAAAAGAGCAAAATACAGACAAAGACAAAATGATTAAGATGATTCAGGTTAAACTTAAGGAATATAAAAATAATTTCAACAATGTTTCGTAATAATCACGTATCAGCGAGGTTTTTCACTTGAAAAGAGCTCCACTTGTAATAATTTCAATTATTATTCTGCTTATTCCCGCATTGTTATTTTCCGCAGATACAATCCCCATACCTAAAATAACAATTGACATTGCAAAATCAGCAAAACCTTCCGATGTATCAAATACATTGCAAATATTACTGTTGTTAACAATCTTAACCCTTGCACCTTCCATTATGATAATGATGACCTCTTTTACGAGGATAATAATTGTTCTCCATTTTTTAAGGCAGGCTCTCGGGACACAACAAATGCCGCCTTCCCAGATATTAATAGGTCTATCCCTGTTTCTAACCTTTTTTGTTATGTCTCCTGTTTTAAAAGATATTAACAATAATGCGCTTCAGCCCTATCTTGCCGAAAAAATCACACAGAAAGAGGCATTGCAAAACGCAGTTAAACCTTTGAGGAAATTTATGCTCAGACAAACCAAAAAAGAGGATTTGGCGCTTTTTGTCTCCCTTACCAAAGACAGGGAAAAGCCTAAAAATATAAAGGAGATCAGCACTCTTACAATTATTCCCGCATTTATAACAAGTGAATTGAAAACAGCCTTTGAAATGGGTTTCCTGATATACATCCCTTTTCTTGTGCTTGACATGGTGGTGGCAAGTGTTTTGCTATCCATGGGTATGATGATGCTGCCGCCGGTAATGGTTTCGCTCCCTTTTAAAATTATTCTGTTTGTTTTGGCTGACGGTTGGAATCTGCTGGTGAGCTCGTTAATCAAAAGTTTTTATTAAAAAGGAGTCAAAATTATGACACAAGAATTTGTTCTCTCTTTTGCACAGGAAACTTTTAAATTAACAATATTAATTTCAGCGCCAATGCTGCTTATGGGACTTGTTGCAGGTCTTGCAGTAAGTATTTTTCAGGCTGTTACTTCAATAAACGAAATGACTCTTACTTTCATACCGAAAATACTTGCGGTATTTCTGTCAATATTAATGTTTTTCCCGTGGATATTGAAAATGATAGTTGGAT
>CAZLFW010000039.1:0-4598 GCA_964559045.1 uncultured bacterium | reverse complement strand
TATTAATATTTAAAAATATGTGAAATATTTTTTATAATATATAATACATCATTTCCAAATAATCAAGAAAAATCTCCTCTTTCGTAAATTTCTCCTGAATCTAAACTTTAACAGTTAACCATCTATAATCTCAAAATATTATGCAATTGAAGATATAATGTCTTTTTCCAAATCGGAATATTTTTTTAAATGCTCTTCTCTCTCCGCCTTTAATCTCTTGACAATGCTGTAATATTCATCCAATCGGTTCAATTTTTCATATAGTTTCACAGGCTGAAGAATATAAATGTCGTCGTTTGAAATGCCTGGAACTGTTTCTGCAACTTCATATCCGAAATCATTGTCCTTTTTCCATTTAATCGTGCCTTCGGCAATACCTTTTACAATGGCTGAAGAGTGTGCGATTTTAACTTTCAAACTGCCTTCTGTATCTTCTTTTCCTCCCACTCTTCCTGTATTCATTATATAAACTTCCATTGGAACAATTTCAAGTAGCTCTTTTAATCTGTTCCCCTGAAAACCTTGCCTTAACGGAAAGAACGGATTAGTTCCGGGAATTCTTAAAAATTTTCCTTCTTCTGCTTTGCCTCCTGCTGATGTTCCTGTGGTTTCTCCAAGCATAAAATATGCTGCTGCTTGAAATTTATCCAACTTTGCAACTGCTGGAATAATATTCTCGTTTCTGTTTAAAATCAGAAGAAAATTTGCTTTTTCAATAACAGGAACCAATTTGGCGTTTGGAATATCACTCATTAGAAAAATGGCTCTTCCGTTTTCCGAATGAATTTTTCCGTAAAAATCAACTTTTCCGTTTTCATCGGTTGTAACGTTTTCCAGAAAAGAAGTTTCTTTTGTAACAGCTTCATATATAATGGGCTCGTTCTTTTTATCCAATCCGAAAGTTTTTGCAAAACATCCTCTTTCTGTGCCGTAGGCTTTACCATTGGGCATTAAAGCTACAAAATCGTCCTGCACAGGTTGGGATCCGTTTTGGTCCGTAAAAGTCGTGGTGGTTTTACCTGTCCCTGACAAGCCTATAATTAGGAAAGATTTTTCACCTTTCCCTGTGGGAACAATTTTACATCCTGCATGAAGAGCCAAGCCTCCTTTTTCGTAAATATATTTGTTCCACATTCGGAGACCGCCTTTTTTCGATTCTCCGAAATAGTCTGAGTTAATCACTCTTGTTACCCATTTATCAAGATAAACAGCAATAACTCTGTTGTTTTCATAACCGTCTATTTCCAAATCGGGAGTCATAACTATTTGAAACAAAGGAGTGAAATCTTCACTTTTATCAACTTCAAAATACAGTGACTTCTGCATTGCGGCAACATTTGCGTATTCTTTCTGAATAACAAGTTGAGCAGGGACTTTCACTTCATCGTCAAGACCTATATATCCGTTAACCGCTATCATTTCACGGTTTTTCATAAACTCATCCTGAATCATGGCAATTCTGTCGCCTTCTTTTGTTGAAATGGTTTGAGTATCGGTAATAGACGTATCATCAGTGACAACATAAGTGTTTCTTGCGCTTCTTGCTTTGGCTTTGGTAATTGCATCAGGATTGTTAAACTCGGTTTTAATAACATTTTTCTGCTTAAAGGTTAATTTTCTAAGGTCTTCCATTTCAGGATCAACCGTTAGGTTTTTTAAAAAAGATAAATTGAGAGACAATGTCCAATCCTCCTTCTGATTAGTTTTATTGAAAAATTTTTAAAAATCAAACAAGTTTCGGATTTAACAGATAATTTTACAAAAATCAAATTGATTTTTTTATTTTTTTTTTTGTAACTAACATTATGGATATGAAAACGGCACTGCAAATTTTTAACATAAAAAACGGAATTTCCCTTAGACAACTGAAATTTCTATACAGAAAACTATCCAAAAAACATCATCCTGATATATCAGGTAATTCCGACGAAATTATCCGAATAAACGATGCTTACGATTTTTTGAAACAATACATTGAAAATTACGAAATAAGCGTAAAAGAGCTTGCCAAAGGCTCTGTTGAAGAAAGAACTTTCGGCAGGTTTGAAAACGACTGGCTCGGAGGAAATCTAAATGGATAAACTTTCTGCAATTATTCTTGCCGCAGGCAAAGGAACAAGAATGAAATCGGAGCTTCCGAAAGTAATGCATAAAATAGCTGGCAAACCTATGATTGAAATTGTTACCGACAAGTTAAACGCTTTTTCAATAACCCACTGTTATCTTGTGGTAGGACACGGGAAAGACCTAATAACCTCTCATTTTAAAAACAAGACTTTCAATTTCAATTTACACTGCGTTATTCAGAAAGAGCAGAGAGGAACAGGAGATGCTGTTCTTTCATGCGAAGAACACGTTGAAAAATTTCAAGGCGACATTCTCATTCTTTGCGGAGACATGCCGCTAATATCTGAAGACACCTTGTTGGCTTTCTATGACAATTATAAAAAAAACAGCCTTGACATAGCTGTTTTATCCACTTATATGCCGGAGCCTTTCGGATACGGCAGAATTGTGAGAGATTCGGGCAAGTTCGTAAAAATAGTTGAAGAAGCCGATGCTTCTAACGAAGAGAAGGAGATAAACGAAATCAACACTGGAATCTACATTGTTAAAGCCCATCTACTTTTCCAACTTCTGAAAAAAATAAGCAGTAACAATAAACAGGGAGAATTCTACCTCACCGACATAGTGGAGCAAGGCATAAAACACAAATGTAAAGTGGATGCTTTTCCTACGGATAACTGGAAAAGTTTCATAGGAATAAACAACAGACAGCAGCTTTCTTTTGCGGAAAAAATAATTATCAACGAACTAATAGAAAATTTTCAAAAAAACGGTGTTACCTTTATCCTGCCGGAAACAACATATTTGGAGTATAACGTTAAAATAGGCAATGACACGGTTATCTATCCTTCCAACAATTTATTCAATGGCGCCGAAATAGGCTCCGGTTGTATAATAGGTCCATCAAATACTGTAAAAAACAGTATAATCAAAGATAATGTCCAGTTAAAAGGCTATTGCTATCTTGACGGTGCTATTATTGACGAATTTTCACAAATAGGACCTTTTTCACATTTACGTCCCGGAACCAACATTGGCAAAGATTGCAAAGTTGGCAATTTTACCGAAATTAAAAAGTCAAATCTTGCTAACGAAGTAAAAGCTTCACATCTGAGCTATATCGGAGATGCGGAAATAATGGAAGGAGTAAATGTAGGTGCGGGCACAATTACGTGCAATTACGACGGATTCAAGAAACATAAGACTTTAATCGGTAAAAACGTGTTTATAGGTAGCGATACTCAATTTGTGGCTCCTGTTAAAATAGGAGATAACGCATTAATAGCCGCCGGCACAACCGTTACAAGGGATGTTCCTGAAAACGCCCTGACACACAGCAGGACCAAACAGGTTAACATTGCAGGCAAAGGGATGAAGAAGAGAAAATAATTTAACTATGAAAATATTATTGCTTTTTTCCGGTGGGCTTGACAGCATACTTGCACACAAAATTCTTCTGGAAAATAATTTTAAAATAAAAACAGTGCAATTTTTCACCCCGTTTCTCGGGATAAAAGACATTGACAATTACAAAAATTATTTTGCTGAAAAATTCAACATTAATATCCACATTATTGATATATGGGACGAATACAAATTTATTATAACTAACCCTGTTCATGGCTTCGGCAAAAATCTGAATCCGTGCCTTGATTGCAAGCTTTTGTTTTATAAAAAAGCAGCTTCAATAATGCGTCATCAAGGATTTTACTGCATAGCAACAGGCGAAGTTGTAGGACAAAGACCTTTTAGTCAGCAACAAAACACTCTTGCGTTTCTTGAAAAAAATTCAGGTTTGACAGGAAAGATTTTGCGCCCGCTGTCTTACGGCAGTTCTCTGAAAATTCAGGGTAAATCATTTTACAATATCACCGGAAGAGGTAGAAAAAAACAGTTTGAGCTTGCAAAACTCTTTAACATCACGGAAAATATAACACCTGCGGGAGGCTGCCTTTTAACTGACCCGAATTTTTCAAAAAAATGCAGGATTATTCTTGATTTTTTTGAAAATTCAGCGGAAAATTTGGAGAAAGAATTTTTTGAAATAATTAAATACGGAAGAGTTGTTACCTTTGATAATTCGGTTATTATAATTGGCAAAGATGAAAAAGACAATGAAAAACTTCTCAAATATAAAAAATTCATTGACCAAAAATCTGTTTATCTTATCTCGGAAAATTATCCTGCACCTGTTTCCGTTATTTTAAAAAAAGAGCCGTTTGAATTAAAATTAACGGAAATTGAGCAGATTATAAAAAAATATGTTAAACCGTCATACAGAGATGTAGTGAAATTTAAAATTGTGGATAATCTCGAATAATAAACTGAAAATTTAATTCTGAACAATAAAATAATCTACTGCAACCAAGTATTTTAAAATGTTCTTTTATTTGGTAATTTTTTTCAAAGATATTATACAATTTCAAAGTTGTCGGTTGACAGTCGTTACTCTTTAGTAATTGTTATTCATAGTAACTTAAGTTTCGCACCTTTGAAAAATAAGGATTTGCAAATTATATTTAATGATATCA
>CAZLFW010000038.1:0-17925 GCA_964559045.1 uncultured bacterium | reverse complement strand
CGTAGCAATTGTTTTGTTGCATCTCGGTATTTTAAACAAAAAGAAAAGAATCGGATATTTTTTGCTCTCATGTTTGTTTCAGGGTATCGGGGTTATTACCAAAGGACCTCTTGCGTTTATCTTCCCTTTTCTCACATTGCCAGGATATGCTTTTTTTACCAATAACAAAGAGATTTTCAAAACAGCTCCGTGGGGGAGAGGTTTTCTCGTTATTGCAGTGGTGATTGCTGTTTGGCTTTTGCCCGCGGGAATTATAGGAGGCAAAGACTATATTGATGCAATTATGTTTAAACATACTGTTGGCAGATATATGCACGGAGTTAATCATCCGAGAAATTTCTTTTACTATTTTTACACGTTTCCTCTTGATTTTCTCCCTTGGTCTTTATTTTTTCCTCTGATAGTTTTTAAAGGTGTTTTAAACAGAAAAGACATTTTTGACAAAAAGCTTACATGGTTTTTTTGCTGGTTTTTAATAAATTTTATTTTTATGTGTTTCTCCACTGAAAAAAGAGGATTGTATCTGCTCCCTCTGTTCCCTGCTGTTGCCGTTATAACAGCTTACTATCTTACAAACAGTAAATTTGAAAATTTTAAAGATTTTAAATTTCCTTTTTTAATTGTTACAGCAGTTGTTGCATTGGCGGCAATTGCCATGCCTGTGGTGTATTTTAAAAAAGCAGGAGATATTAACGTGGTTTTAACTGTTTTATCTGCTGTTTCATTCTGGGGAGGGGTTTTCTTGATAAGATTTTACAAAAGTTTTAACCATGGTTTCAAAGTTTTTCTTTTTGCTTTTATTTGGGGAATAGCAATATTTAACGTTCATTCTTTTCTTTTTCCCCTTGCAAACGAATATAAGAGCCCTAAAAAATTTATAGAGAGAATTTCTCCAATGGAAAGCAACTGGGATAATATTTTGCTTTTTAACTATTACAATCCCGGATTCAATTTTTACCTTGGCAAAAATCACATTAACTTTTGCAATGACATAAAAACTTTTAAAAAATATTTGGCTCGCAATATTAAACTATTGATAATCAAGAAACAATCGGTTAAAGATGTAAAAAAATTTCTCAAAAATTACGTATATATAAAACAGGAGCGGCTCGGGCACAGGAGATTTGCTATATATATGAAGACGTTTGCATATCCTTAAGTATTTTTCTCTTTTCCTAAAAGAGCAGGATTTAGGGATTAGAGTATAGGATTTGTTTTAAAGGAAAATATCTTTGAGAGAATCAGAATCTAATACTTCAAGGTTTGAAGTTCAGCTTCAAATTTGATAAATATAAAAATTTATTGAAAAATATTCTTATACGGTTTAAAATTTCGGGAATAATAAAAAAGCCTCTTTAAAAGAGGCTTTTCATATTTACCAAACTTTTGTTATTTGGTTAGCCTTTATCTCGGGTCTTGTATAATCAGGCAAAAGCATCGGAGATTTTCTGTCTGTTTCAATTCCCGCGTCTTTTAGCTCTTGTTCGTATTTTTTAATATGTTCGAGAGTCAAATTACCTATTGAAATTCCTCCCTGAACATATTCACCTGCGTTTTTACCTGCTCTTCTACCGAATACGGTTATATCAAGAAGAGAGTTACCCATGAGTCTGTTTTCTCCGTGAACTCCTCCTGAAGCTTCACCTGCTACAAAAAGTCCGGGAACATTTGTAGAGGTGTTGTCGTTTATTTTTAATCCGCCGTTTTGGTAGTGAAGAGTTGGAAACACAAGCATTGGCTCTTTGCTAATGTCTATATCGTATCTTTTGAATTGTATATATTTTGCAGGCAGTTCCTTCTCCACCGTTCCCTGACCTTCAAGAAGGTCAATCATGGGAGAGTCAAGCCATACTCCCACTCTTCCCGTAGGTGTTATTATGCCGAGTCCCTTTTCAAGACACTCTTTTATGATACAGGCGGATTCAACGTCTCTCGGCTCTCTTTCGAAAACAAATTGTTCTCCGTGTATGTTAAGCAGATTCGCCCCCAATCCTCTCACTTTTTCGGTAATCAGTAAACCTATGTTTTGCTCGGGAAATGCGGCTCCCGTGGGATGATACTGTGTTGAGTGCATAAAAGCAAGAGGCACTCCCGCTCTGTATCCTATTACAAGTCCGTCGGCAGTTGCTCCGTAATGATTTGTCGTGGCAAAACCTTGTATATGAAGTCTTCCGTAGCCTCCTGTCGCAATAACAACCGCTTTCGCTTTTATAACGAAAAACTCTTCGGTTTCCATGTTAAACAATACTGCTCCTGCTGCATTGCCGTTTTCGTCAAGAATAATTTCAACAGCAGGTGCAAACTCTATAACTTCAATATCTTCAGCCCTGTTTCTCACTTCATCTCTTAAAACTCTCATAATTTCCGAGCCTGTCATGTCTCCTGCGGAGTGCATTCTTTTTCTGCACGTTCCTCCGCCGTGCCTTGTTTGCAAGTTGCCTTGCTCATCCTTGTCAAACATCATGCCGAGATTTTCCAACCATTCTATTACAAGGGGAGCATCATTGGTTAATGCAGCAACCAAATCGGGGTCATTGGTAAAATGACCTCCTCCCATTACGTCAAGGTAGTGATAATAGGGGGAATCAGGCTTTCTTGTGGCTCCTTGTATTCCGCCCTCAGCCATTACGGTATTTGCATCACCGTGTCTTAATTTGGTGGCTATGATAACTTTACATCCCTGCTCCTGTGCGATTAAAGCAGCGGAACTTCCGGCTCCTCCGCCTCCTATAACAAGAACGTCAGTCTCATATTTAACCAATGATTGCAAATCAGTATCACTTGAAAGTCTTGAATGTGCTTCCAAGACCTCAACAAACTCTTCAGGATAAACTTCGCCTTTGCTTGGACCAACTTTTACCGCTCTTCTGCCTTCGGATTTATAGTCGGGATGAAATTTATTAAGGACTTCTTCTCTCTGCTCAAGAGTAAGAGCGGGAAACATTTCTCCGTTTCTCGCTTTGTCCACTCTTGCAGCTCTCGAAGCTTCGACTTTTTTTATAAGCTCTTTCATTTCAGGTGTGTATCCCATTTTTTACTCCTTTATTGAAAAATTTTGATTTTTTTTAATTTTATCGTAAAAAACTACAGATATTCCGTTTCCTCGGGCATCCATGAACCGTCATGAGTTGCAGGCTCCATTTCTCTTTCAACGTATTTTTTCTTCAGATCTTCAAGAGGCAAAGCCTTTAATTCAGAAAGCATTTTTTCGTATTTGCCGTCTCTAATATCTTTTGTCCTTTCAGGTAGAAACGTGTCTTTGGGTAAAATATATTTGCCGTATAATCTTCTGCACATTTGAGCCATGTGATAATGCTGAATTTGAGCAGGACATCTTGAGGAGCACAATCCGCACTGGATACAGTCAAAAGACATTTTTGCAACTTTTTCAATATCTCCTCTCATTGCAGCGTTAATATATCCCATTACGTCAATATCCATTGGACATGCTTTGGAGCAGGTGTTA
This sequence comes from uncultured bacterium, assembly GCA_964559045.1. Lineage (GTDB taxonomy): Bacteria > DYJV01 > DYJV01 > DYJV01 > DYJV01 > CAZLFW01. Next base: position 14,459 of record CAZLFW010000038.1, on the reverse strand, counting down.
CATCCCACACATTTCATAACTTCTGGATAGAGAGACATTATCATTTCAGCGGAAGCTTCGGAATCTTCAATTGAATATTTGGACCTGTTTGCAGGGAAAAACGGAATCTGGGCAATATACATATTTTCCTGCACAACAGTTTGACAAGCAAGACAAAAATGCAGTTTGTAATCTCCGTAAATTCTGTAAACTGTCCCGCATGCACCGCAAATGCCTCCACGGCACCCGCACGCTCTGATAAACTTATATCCCGCATATTCTATGGCTTTTTGTATTGTAATGGTTTCAGGAACAAGGTATCTTTTTCCCATAATATAAACAGGTATCTCTTTTGCCCCCTCGGGAAGAACGGTTCTGTCACCTGTTGCAATGGTAATTTTTTGCTTTTTAGCTTCACTCATTTTTTCCTCCAATATATAATTTACTGTTTAATATTATTCGTTTGTTCCCGCTTCAACAACAAGCTCGTTTTCTCTGAATGTTGTCACCGGAGCGGGCTCTTCAAAGCTTTTGCCTGCTTTATACTCCAGCATACTTTGAACATTGTCGGAAACACTTATAAACAACGTTGAAACATCTATGTCATTTGGGCAAGCACTTGAACAAAGACCGCAGCCTATACAGGAACTTGACATGTGGTTTAGTCTTGTAAGGTGAAACATGAGCGTGTTTTCAAGCATTCTTAAGCCGCCTTTCCTTTCAGCCCATGTTGTTATCATATCTGCGGAATGGTCAAATGTCGGACTCCTGAAAACGCACTCTTTACAGTAACAGATTGGACATGCAACCATGCAGTTGTGGCATCTGATACATTTTGAAAATATTTTCTGCAATGCTTCGAGAGAAGCTGTTTTCTCTCTGAATTCGGAAAGCACTTTTTCTTTGTTTGCCAATTTGTTTTTCGTAATTTTGTCTACAATCTCCTCTCGTTTTGACAAATCAACCCCGGCGTTTTCAATGGTATCGGCCAAAGAAGAAGTGTCTTTGGCAGCAATAACGAGTTCGCTTCCTTCGACTCCGTAACAGCAGAGCACCGCATCAACAAGATTTATGTCTACCGTTGGACTTTCGCATATTTCGCAAGATTTTCTGAATGAATAATTTTCTAACGGCTTAATGTCTCCTTTTGCGTATATTTCGGCATACTTATCCACATATTCTTTGTTTTCCCGTAAAATATCCTGAAAATCGTTTAATTCGTAAGTCCCTGCACAGTCAACTGCAACGAGAAATACATCTTCAAGGTTTACCTGTTTGAATTTTACAAGTTCCACAATGGCTTTTATTTCACAAGGTTTTGCAGTTATAAGAATTTTTTTGCCTGAATTGGTAAAAGTAAGATTTTTTGCAATTCTTCCCGTCTGAACCGGAATAACGGGAGCAAAAGGTGCTATATTTTCAAGCATTTCGGGAGAGCTTATTAATGTTTGCACATAATTGTCCCCCGCACTGTTTAATTTGCAGGTTAAAATTTCATCTACTTTGCCGGACTCAAGCAGCTTACGAAAATATTCTTCAAGCCCTTTGATTCCGTTTATCTTTGCTGTAACAGGCATTTGTTTTCCTCCTAAATATTAGCCGCAGGACAATATTGTCCAATGACCAAAAACTGTTTTTTATGCATCCCATGCCAGTTTCAATTTGGCTGGTCCTTTTGATTTTATAAAATCGGTAAACTCTGTTACCGTATCTGCAAACATTTTACCTTCGCTTGCACTTATCCACCTGAGCCACACTCTATCTTCTTCAAGTCCGAACTGACTTAAAATATTTTTTAAAATGGCAATTCTTCTTCTTGCTTTATAGTTTCCCGATTGATAGTGGCAATCCCCGGGATGACACCCTCCTATAAGCACTCCGTCAGCTCCTTCAAGAAGCGATTTCAAAACATACACAACATCTATTGCACCTGAGCACATTAAATGAACAACACGTATATTCGGAGGATACTGCTGTCTTGTTGTTCCTGCAAGGTCTGCACCTGTGTAAGTGCACCAATGACATAAAAAAGCTATTATTCTCGGTTCGTTATTTTCACTGCTCATAACCCGACTCCTTTATTTGTTAATCTTTTATCCAACAAGTTTGTCTATAACTTGCAACATTTGTACTTTTTCAAACCCGAACTGCTGTGCGGCTCCGTTAGGACATGCCATTACGCACGCTCCGCAAGCTTCACATGAAGTTTCAAGAACTTTTGCAACTTTTGTTTCCATGTCAAGCACCCTTGCGTTGTAAGGGCAAATATCCACGCAGATACCGCAGCAAGAACAGAATCTCTCTATGACAAAAGACCTTTTTTCAAGACCTCTTAGCTTTTGCTTTGCAAGAAATACCGCTGCTCTACCGCTTGCAGCATAAGCTTGCACAATTGCTTCGTCAATATGTTTGGGGGAATGACATAATCCTGCCATAAAAATATCTTTTTGCATAAAATTGGTTAATCCTGTTTTTTTATTGGCTTCTTGGAAAAATCCGTGTTTATCAACTGGCAGGTTAAATATTTCTGCTATTTTTTCATTGTTATTAGCCTTAACACCTGTGCTTAAAACCACCATATCGGGATTTTTACTTATTTTCTCGTTAATAATGGTATCTTTGTATAAAATTTCCAAATTGTTGTTAGTCACTTTCACTTCTGGTTTTTCGTCAATATTGTAAGGAATAAAGATAACCCCTTTATCCCTTGCTTCCCTGTAATACTCTTCAAAAAAACCGTAAGCTCTAATGTCTCTATAAAGCACGGTGATATTTACGTCGTTTTTTAACTCTTTAAGTTTTAAAGCGTTTTTCAAAGCATGAGAACAGCATACTCTGCTGCAATACTCTCTTTTCCCTTTTTCTCTTGATTCCACACATTGAATCATAACAACATCTTTTATATCGCCTATATTGTCGGTGGCTATTTTAGTTTCAAGCTCAACCTGAGTGATTATCCTGTCGGATTCCCCGTAAGAATAGGCGGAAGGGATAACTTCGTTTCCTCCTGTGGCAACAATAACCGCACCGTGTTCAACTGTTTTTTCCGACTCTTCCGTTTTTATCTTTGTGATTCTGTTTCCAATAGTGCCGTTGGAGCTTACTATTTCCGCATTGGTAAATATTTCTATGTTATCGTGTTTAACAGCTTGTTCTTTTAAATCGTTTATCTTTTCGGCAATGTTGGTGCCTTTTATAGTGTAATGAGCGGAATTGAGCCTGCCTCCCAATTGTTCTCTTTTTTCAACCATGAAAACTTTGAAACCTTGATTGGCAAGATTCAGAGCCGATGTTAAGCCTGCTGCTCCTCCTCCGATAACAAGAGCATTTGCGATAATACTACTTTCGGCAAATTCTCCTTTTCTGTTTTTCAATGCTTTTAATATGGCGGCTTGTGAAAGTTTAACCGATTTTTCGGTTAAAACGGGGGATGCTTCACAATTTGAAGAGAACACACACTGCTCTCTCAAATTTACAAATTCAAAATCCAGAAGAGAATAGCCTGTTTCTTTGCAAAATCTTTTAAAAATCACTTCAAGCTCTCTTGAGGAGCATCCTGCCACAACAACTTTGTTAAGAGCGTTATCGGAAATAATTTTTTTAATGCGAGCCAATTTTTCTTTATTGCACAAAGAGTCCACAATATCCGTATAAACCACTTCTTTCATATTTTTTACAGAGCTGATTATTTTATCAATGTCAAGAGAGTTTTCAAGAATATTGCCGCACTTGCAAACAACAAAGCCCACTCTCGGCTCTTCCGCTTCGGAACTGTCAGGTGTGGGGAAACGAGGGATATTACCGGAAAATGAAAAATCCTCCATTACCCTTGCAGCAGCGGCAGTGCCTTCCAATGCAGATTCGGGAATGTCTCTCGGAGCGGTAAAAGAACCTGCGGCATAAATGCCTTTTACGTTTGTTGCAATAGGAGAGAACTCTTCAGCTTCGGCAAAATTATACTTGTTCCCGCTAATGCCTACCGCTTTAATTAATTGTTCCGTTGAATCGTCCTGAAAAAAGCCGAGGGACAACACTGCAATATCAAAATCTTTCTCTTTAAACTCTCCGTTTTCATAATAAGTTATTGTTACAATGCAATCTTTGCCGTGCTCCTTTACAGTTGAAACATGGCATCTTACAAATTTGATTCCGTATTTATCCTTTGCTTCGTTAAAGTATTCTTCGTAACCTTTGCCAAAAGCACGTATATCCATGTAGAAAAAAACCACTTCTGCATCAGGAACCTGTTTTTTTGTGAATATTGCCTGTTTTAGCGCAAACATACAGCAAACCGACGAACAGTAGGGATTCCCTTTTTTTCTAATGTCTCTCGATCCCACGCATTGTAAAAAAGCTATTCTTTTTGCAACTGTATTGTGAGAAGGCTTTTCAGGCACTCCGAGAGTTGGACCCGAGGGGCTGATAAGCCTTTCGTATTGAATGGAAGAAAGCACGTTTTTATTAATGCCGAAGCCGAACTCTTCTTTTACGGTGCCTGACACTGCTTTGAAACCAGGTGTCAATATAATATCGGATACCGATATTTCAATCTCTCTACCGTTATCGGCATTTAAATCAATTGCATTTACAGGGCATATTTCAACGCATTTGTTGCATTTGTTGCAACTTTTTTCATCAAGATAATACGATTTTTTAATGCTTTTAGGGTAAAATTTAAATACAGCTTTTCTTTTTTCAATTCCGTCAACAAGCTCATTATCCGTTTCAACGGGACAAACTTCCTCGCATTTCCCGCAATCTATACATAGCCCGTTGTCAACCTTGTTGTTTTTTATATGTATTTGGGCTTTGAAATCTCCTTGCTTCCCCTCTATTCGTAATAACTCGGCATTTGGTATAAAGTTGATATTTTCTCTCATGGAACATTCTATAAAAGGGCAATATGCAGGTGGAGAAGGAGATAAGAAACAAACTCCGCAAGAATTGGTTGGAAACTGATTGTCAAGAAAAGGGAAAAAACCGCCCAATGCAGGTCTTGAATCCGTTAAGTTAACTTTTATACCTCTATCGGCAAGAGTTAAAGCCGCACTCATTCCGGCAAACCCTCCGCCGACAACCAAAACTTCTGTCATTTTATTCTCCGTTCAAAAATTTTTTAACAATTTTATGCAAACAGCTTTGAAGGATCAACAATATGCTTTTTCCACCAACTGCTTCTGTCGCCAACCTGAAAAGCTTCTCCCATAAGCTCTGTAAAATACAACACGGGAAGCGGCGAATCACTGCTCTGTTTGGTGTCGATATTTGCCTGACACAAGCCGCATGATGTTATTATACACTGAGCTCCAGCCTCTTTTGCGTAATTAACTATTTTATTTATGAGTTTATCCGCAAGTGCGGGATTGGTAAGCGCCGCATCTCCTCCGCAGCAATCAACCTTACACGGCCATTTCACCAATTCCACACCTATTGCTTCCATTAATCTGTCCATTGACTCGGGATTCTCGGGAGTATCGAATTCAACCACTTCACTTGGCCTTATAATTGCACATCCGTAGTAACATACCGCTTTAATGTTGTTCAAAGGTTTCTTAACCAGTTTTTTAATGTTTTCAATGCCTATTGTTTCAAAAGTTTCAAGGATGTATTGAATCTTAATGTTACCTTTAAACTTAAAACCCACCGTATTTTCAATCTCTTCTCTGAGTTTATCGTTTTTTAAAGCGTATTCCGATTTTTTCATGCTTGCGTAACACCCTGCACAGGGAACAAGCAAATCATTGCCTCTATCTTCGGCAATTTTAATGTTTCTTGCAGAAAGATTAATAACCAAGCTGTCGCTTATATTTTTTGCAGGACCCGAACCGCAGCAGTTCCAATCATCAATTTCCCTGATTTTTACATTCAAACTTTCCAATACCGCTTCTATTGATTTTTCATATTCTATTGCAGTTGAATGCGCGGTGCAACCGGGATAATATGAAAGTTCCATTTTTACTCCTGAGTTTGATTTTTAAGAATCTTATGTATTTCTTCCAATAATTCCAAATAATCGTTTTTTATTTTCAAATAAGTTTCCATTGCCAAAGTTTCAAGATAAATATGAACAACCGAATTTCTGCTGTCTGTCATTTTAATTGCCTGTTCCGTTTTTTCTTCGTTAAAATATTCGAGTTGAAAAAATTTTCTAAAACATTGCTTAGGCGAATTACATACAATTCCGTGAATGTCTTTAAGAAATATTTTTATGCTTTTCCATGCCAAATCAAAAGTATATTCAAATCTTTTGATTGCTGAATCTCTCACTATTTCGGTAAATTCCATTTCCGCCGCTTCTTTCAAAGACTTTAAAGCTTTTTCAAATTGGTCTAATTTTTCCAAAATATTCCTTCTTTGTAAATTTTTTCCTTAAAGTTATCTTCTGCAATGTTAAGATTTATCAAATCCACTTCATAAGGAATCGGAGCTTCTTCAAGCTCTTCCTTTAATGCAATAAAATCCGTTTCCCTGAAGTCTCCTTCTATTGCAACGTCCACGTCGGAGCCTTGTGTTATGTTTTGTCCCGATGCTCTTGAACCAAAAAAAATTATTTTCACGTTTTCACTTTTGTCTAATTTTTTCAAAATAATTTTTTTTATAAGTTCAATGTATTTGTTATATTTCAGGTGCATTTTTTTCAAATATCTTTTTAATTGTTTTTAAGTCCTTTATCTTTTTCGGAAACAGCGGCAGTTTGCCTCTCATAAAAAGCTTAATCCCTGTTTTCATGTCGTTTAAAGCAGCTTCGCTGAAAAAATCTTTTGTTTTCAGTTTGTATGATATTAGAAAAGTTGCTTCGTGAACCCTTCCGTATTTTTTTATACTTTCAACAAAAGAAGTATTAAAAGAATAACCGATTTTATCGGCTATTTCAACCTGCTCTTCAATTGCTTTTCTCCTTAAAGCTGCTGCCAATTTTGAAATTTTAATGTCATTGGGACATCTTTCACCGCATGTTTCACATGCAACACATAGCCAAATAGCTTCGCTTTTTAAAAGAATATCCTTATTGCCGTATTGTATGTGCCTAATTATTTCGTTGGGTTTTATCTCCATAAATTCCGCTGTGGGGCAACCTGCCGTGCACTTTTTACACTGGTAGCATAAGTTGAAATTTTCTCCGCTTATCTCTTTAATCTCTTTTGAAAATTCATTCATTGTTATTTCCCTTTGATACCAAGGTTTTTAATTTTGCAAAAAAATTGTTTATTTGAACTTTTAACTTATCAATTATAACGGGAATTCTTTTTGCGGTTATTCTTTCTTTTTCCCAATCAAGCTCAAAATGGTAAGAATGCCTGAAAACATGTCTGAATCCCTTCAAATCATTCAGTAAAACAAAAAGTTCGTAATCAATGACATTGGGCCTTATACCTTTTATATTCACCGTCATTCTTTTTAGCAGTTCCGAGTGATACATTTCTTTTGAAATATTGTTTTCAAAAAATTTGGCAATGTTTTTAAAAATATTTTCAATGCCGTTATAAATATTATGAAGATATCCTCCTACCGCCAATTTGTCAAAATTTCTAATATAATTGTGTTCAAGCATAGGAACAACTTCCTTTTCAAATTCTTTCAAAATTAATTCGAGATTTTCAATCTCTTTCTCAATATCAGCTTCAAGAATTTTTATTTTATTTTTCATAAACGGAGATACCTTCTTTTTTGATTTTTGTTTTTATACTATCATTGACTTCTCTGTCTGAAATCAAGTCAACTTTTTCCTTAAGATGTTCTTCAAGCTCATTTAAGATTTTAAAAAAATCCATCTGATTTTTTAATCCTTCAATATAAAAGTCAAAATCGGAGTTGCTGTCCACCTTTCCCTTTGAAACCGAGCCGAACAGATATGCATTTACATTGTATTTTTTGAAAATTTTTTTTGCAGATAACGCTTTTTTACGCATCTGTTCAGCTTTGTTTTTTAAAAATTTCTCTTTTTTTTTGTAAAAATTCTCTGTTATGTTAATAGCTTCCAATTGTCATCCTCGCAATCAATTGCTTTGGAGAATTATTTCCATATCCGGTTCCTGATACGTGTTAACCATTTTTAATGTCTGTATGCTTGTTTGGTTAATAAGCTCACAAGCTTTGTTGGGACAGGCGGCTATACATGCTCCGCATCCCTGACAAAGAGCTTTGTTTACATCTGAAATCTTTGTAATTGAATTAAGCTGTCTTGCTCCGTAAGGACAAATTTCGACGCATATACCGCAACCGCTGCAAACAAGCGGGTCTACAGTGGCAATTAACGGGTCTTGGCTTAATTTGTCATTTGCAAACAGAGTCATAATTTTTCCAGTTGATGCCAATGCCTGAGACACGGAATCCGTAGTGTCTTTAGGCGATTGTCCGCAGCCCGCAAGATAAACTCCTTTTGTGGAGCTTTCAACAGGATACAGCTTAATGTGTGTTTCGGAGAAAAATCCGTATTCGTCAACAGTGGCTCTCAATGTTTTTGCAAGCTCTGTTATCCCTTCAACAGGAACAATTGCATTTGCAAGAACTATTAAATCAACTTTAAGCTTCAATGCTTGTCCTGAAAGAGTATCTGCCGTAAGCGCCACAAGCTTGCCGTTATCTTCGTAAATTTTGGAAACTCTGCCTCTTACGTATACTATCCTGTCTTCCTCTATTCCCTGATGATAAAACTCTTCAAAACCTTTGCTATCGGTTCTTATGTCCATATATGAGATAAATGCCGTTCCGTCGCTGACTTTTTTCTTGAAAAGCCTTGCCTGTTTCGCCGTATATATACAGCATACTCGTGAACAGTAAGGTTTATGAAATTCAGGGTCCCTTGAGCCTGCGCATTTAACCCACAACACCGATTTTGCCTCTTTGCCGTCGGAAGGCTTTAAAATTTTGCCTTTTGTGGGACCGTCGGGATCCAACATCCTCTCAAACGTAAGCGAATCAACAACATCTTTAAGCTCTCCGCCACCGTATTCTTTAAAATTCTTGTTGGAATAAAGACGATAACCTGTTGCAAGAACTATTGCTCCTACGTTTTCGTTAACAATTTCATCTTCCTTATTGAAATCAATCGCCTTTTGCTCGCATATTTCCGCACAGGCGGAGCAGGTGCCGTCTTTGAAATGGAGGCAGTTGGACTTGTCTATAACAAGTTTTTTGGGCAATGCTTTTTCGGATAAATAGTGAATTGCTTTTCTGGTTGAAAGGTTGCCGTTAAATTCGTCAGGAACTTCGATTTTGCACGCTTCCATACATTTTCCGCAGTTATTGCATTTGTCAAAATCTACAAATGACGACTTTTTTCTGATTGTTACGTCAAAATTACCCACGTAACCGTCGAGATTTTCAATTTCGCTGTATGTGTATAGAGTAATGTTAGGATGTTTGATAACCTCCTCGGATTTCGGAATAACATATTCGTCCGCAGACTTAAAGTAAGGCACTGTTTTGTATATTTGCAGAAGCTTTCCGCCAATTGCAGGCTCTTTTTCAACAAGAACAACATCATATCCCGCTTCGGCAAGGTCAAGAGCCGACATAATGCCTGTGATGCCTCCGCCTATAACAAGGCTGCGCTTGTTCAAACTAATTTCATTTGGAACAAGCTCTATATTCGCCCTTACTTTTTCAATTATTCCTTTGATTATGTTTATTGCTTTTGCAGTTGCAACAGGCTTGTTTCCCTGATGAACCCAACTGCACTGCTCTCTAATGTTGGCTATTTCCACGAGAAAGGGATTTAGCCCAACGGAATCGGCAGCTTTTCTGAAAGTGTTTTCGTGCATTCTCGGAGAGCAACTGCACACAACAACACCGTTTAGCTTGTCTTTTATAATATGATCCTTAACAAGCTGCTGACCCGGATCGGAGCACATATACATGTAGTTTACCGCAAAAACAACATCGGGAACTTTTTTAATCTCTTCCACCACTTTATCAACATCAACCGCAGAGGCAATGTTTGCTCCGCACCAACATACAAATACACCTATTCTTTTGGACATTTTACAATTCCTTTTTTAACAGCTTTTTTCCTCTGTTTTTAAATTCAGTTTCTCAAAAAGCACATGCACCTTGCTTGCCGCAGCACTTGCATGAGCGGTTGAATCAGCTATATCTCTTATACCTTGACAACAACCTGCAAGGTATATTCCTTCTCTCGATGTTTCGTTGGAGCCCAGTTTATAGTCTGTTTCTTTAAAAAATCCGTTACTATCCAGCTCAATATTCAGAATCTCCGCGAGTTTGTAATTTTCGGGATTAGGCTCAACAGCTGCTGCAAGCACAACCATATCCGCTTTGATTTCTATTTTTTCTCCTGTTAACGTATCTGAGCCCCAAACAACAACTTTGTCTTTGTGCTGAAAAATTTTGGATATTTTGCCCCTTACATAAATAACTCTTTCTTCTTCCATTGTCTGTTGTATGAACTGCTCGTAACCTTTTCCTGTGGATCTTATATCTATGAAAAAAATGTATGCTTTTCCGTCATGAACTTTGTGCTTGAAAAGCTTTGCATGTTTTGCGGTATACATACAACAGATTCTCGAACAGTAAGGCTTGTGAAATTCCGGGTCCCTTGAGCCTGCACATTGAACAAACACCACTTCCTTTGGGATTTTACCGTCAGAAGGTCTTTTAACCACTCCTGTGGTTGGACCCGAAGCTGACAGAAATCTTTCCATTGTCAAACCGTCAATAACATCGGGGATATTTCCCGCTCCGTAATCCTTCAGGTTTGCTTTGTCGTATATTCTGAAACCGGAAGCAACTATTACGGCTCCCACATTTTCTTCGAAATAACTCTCTTTCTGCTTATAATCGATTGCATCAACGGGACAGACTTTTGCACATACACCGCATTTGCCTTTTGTAAGCATTCTGCAATAGTCTGCGTTTATAACAGGTTTGTTGGGAACAGCTTGCGGTGACAAGGTGTATATTGCTTTCCCTTTGCCAGCGTCTCTCTCAAACATTGAAGGCACTTTTGCAGGGCATTTTTCCTGACATGTCCCGCAGCCGGTGCATTTGTCCCAATTAACATAAGTGGGTTTTCTTTTTATTTTTACAGTAAAATTGCCCGCTTCTCCGCTTATGTTTTCAACTTCGGCGTAAGTGTAAAGTTTTATGTTGGGGTGTTGACCGGTTTCAACTGTTCTCGGAGTCAACGTGCACTGTGCACAGTCAAGTGTAGGGAATGTTTCGGAGAGCTGAAGCATCCTTCCTCCCACGCTTGGCAATCTCTCAACCATTACAACTTCGTATCCCGCATTGCCAAGGTCAATTGCAGCGGTGATACCTGCTATGCCTCCGCCGATAACAAGAACTCTTTTAACTAATTTATCCATAATATTTATGGCTCCTATATAAGTTCATATTTTTTTAAAACAGGAATAGGGTTTACATAGTTACGCTCAAGCTCCAAAGTTTCGTATTCAAGCCCGAGAGCAAGTCCGAGAAGTTGAGTGAGATACACAACCGGAATTTTTTTAAACTCGGGATAAAGCCCTTTCAGAGTATCCTGTCTGTCGTCAAGGTTGAACTGACACAAAGGACATGAAGTAACTATTAAATCGGCTTCATTGGTTACTGCACTGTCTATGATTTCTTTGGAGCACCTGTTAGCTGTTTCAACATTGTTCATTACCTGAAAGGCTCCGCAACATTCGTTTTTATGCGGAAAATAAACGGGCTCCGCACCTAGTGCCTTTAAAAAATCTTCAAAAACAGAGGGTGCTTCGGGATCGTCAAATTCTATTTCATTGTAAGGTCTCAAAAGAAGACAACCGTAATAAGCAGCTACTTTCAATCCGTTAAGAGGTTTTTCAACCTTTTCTTTCAAGTTTTGGAATCCGAGCAAATCTTTTATAATTTCAAGGTAATGTGTAACTTTTACTTCGCCTTTGTAATCTCTTTCGATAAATTCGTTTATTTTAAAATTTCTTTCTTCATCGTTTTTTAATGCGTAATTTGTTCTTTTTAAAACGTTAAAGCACACTGAGCATAGTGCAACGAGTTTGTCGTATCCTGCAAGGGACGTATCCGCAAGCACCCTTGAACAGGAAGCAAGCCCCATGTGATAATCGTTGACAAGTGGAAAGGAAGCTCCGCAGCATGTCCATTTGTCAAGCTCTTTAAGTTCGTAGCCTAATTTTTTCATAGATTCTCGTCCTGCGCGGTCGAGATGTGTGGCTTTGGTATATAAAGTGCAACCGGGGAAATAAGCTAATTCCATTTTAAACTCCTAAAATCTTTTATGAAAGTGATGAAAATTTTCTATAGCAACTTATAAAAGCTATTTGAGGTGCTTTTTTCCTATATTCTTCGTCAAAATCGTTTACTTCGACAACAGAGCCTTCTTTCCTCAACTTAAGCATTCTGCATGCTTCAGCCATTTTGGAAAAGTCAACACCTTTGGGGCATCTGTTAAAACACATAACGCACGATGCGCAAATCCATATTGTATTACTGTTTAGAAGTTTGTCAACAAATCCGAGCTGAAGAAGTCTGATTGATTGAGCGGGTCCGTAGTCCATTTCGTTTGCAGCGGGACATCCTGCGGTGCATTTGCCGCACTGATAGCATTTGTAGATGTTTTCGCCGCTGATTTCCTCTATTTTTTCTATGATTTCATTGTTAAGTTTTTTCGCCGATATTTCAGCTTTCATTTGTTCCTCCGGAAAATTTTTTGGAGTATATTGTTGATAAATTGCTTAAAATAATTATTTTTTAAAATATTTTTTTCTTCCTATTTCGTATAAGTCGTTGCCGAAAATGTCATTTACCACAACTGCCGGAAAATTTTCAACTTTTAATTTTCTCACCGCTTCCGGTCCCAAATCTTCGTAAGCTATTATTTCAGCTTCTTTTATACATTTGGATATTAAAGCACCTGCTCCTCCAATTGCAGCAAAGTAAACAGCTTTGTATTTTTTCATTGCATCTTTTACTTCTTGTGATCGTGAACCTTTGCCTATCATGCCTTTAAGACCGTGCTCTATGAGAAGGGGAGAATATGCATCCATTCTGTAGCTTGTTGTAGGTCCTGCGGAACCTATGACTTTCCCCGGCTTGGGAGGAGTAGGACCTACAAAGTATATTATCTCCCCTTTGAGAGGAAACGGTAGTTCTTTTCCGTTTTTTATAAGTTCGCAAAGTCTTTTGTGAGCAGCATCCCTACCGGTATATACAATACCCGAAATAAGGACGTTGTCTCCTGCTTTTAAATTTTCCAATACGTTATTATCCAAGGGAGTTGTTATTTTTATAGGCTCAGCCATAATTATCTCCTTAAATCACTATTTCTTTATGCCTTGCGGCATGGCACTGAATGTTAATGGCAACGGGCAAAGATGCAATATGGCAAGGCTCGAGTAAAATATGGACACCGAGACAGTATACCCTGCCTCCGAGTCCTTGAGGACCCATCCCGAGATTGTTTATCTTTTCGAGAAGTTCTGCTTCAATGTCATTTAGCTCAGGGTCGGGGTTGGGAGTGCCCAATTCTCTCAATAGCGACATTTTCGAAAGAATGGCGCTTCTTTCAAAATTCCCGCCGATTCCTACGCCGATAATTACGGGAGGACAAGGATTGGGACCTGCTTCACTCGCCCTGTTGATAACCATTTTTTTTATACCTTCGAGCCCGTCGGAAGGTTTAAGCATTTGCTGGAGGCTCATATTCTCACTGCCGCCCCCTTTGGGAGCCACGATAATTTTAACTTTGTCTCCCGGCACAATTGAAGTGTGTATAACTGCTGGGGTATTGTCTCCTGTATTTTTTCTCGTAAAAGGATTGCACATTGATTTTCTAAGGTATCCTTCTTTGTAACCTTCTCTCACTCCGTTGTTTATCGCTTCGTAAAGGTCTCCACCTGTAAAATGAACATCCTGTCCTATTTCGAGAAAAATCACTGCCACTCCCGTGTCCTGACAAATGGGAACATTTTCTTTCGCTGAAATTTTTGCATTTTCAAGAAGTATGTTTAAAACGTTTTTGCCAACGGGAGATTCTTCAATGTCCAGCCCTTTTTTAAAAGCATCAACAACATCGTTTCCGAGAAAATAGTTTGCTTCCATGGAAAGTCTTTTTACTATCTGTTTGATTTTGCTAACATTAATCTCTCTCATTTTCTCCACCGATTATTTTGTTGGATACTGTATACAATATAACGGTTAATATTGCAAGCAAAAAATTAAAATTAAAAAATAATATTCTCCATACAAAAAATTTTAAGAATTTTGCGACCTTTGCACGGTGCTTCTATTAATATAGTGAATTTTTTATTTAATATTAATAATTTATGAATTCTTTAGTCGCTACGCTCCTTCAGATATTATGGATGACCTCTTGTAATCTGGGGCTGGTTACCCTATAAGAATTGTGTTAAAGAACACGAAAACTTAAAAGGAGGTCATCCATGAGAAGAGACATACTACATATTGGCTTAGATGTCGATGATAATTTTTTTACAGGAGCAATATTTAATTCAAGAACAGGT
>CAZLFW010000037.1:0-8418 GCA_964559045.1 uncultured bacterium | reverse complement strand
ATTAAAAAAATTACTTTCTATCTCTTCTTAGCTTTTTATATTTTTTAATCATAAAATTTTTTTTCAAATTACTAAGTCTGTCAATGTATAGTATGCCGTCCAAATGGTCATTTTCATGCTGACATGCAAATGACAGCAATCCTTCTGCCTCCAAAACAAACTCTTCTCCTTTTTTATTTAAAGCCCTAACTTTGCATTTGTTAAAACGCTCTATGTCACTTGAAATTCCGGGTAAACTTAAACAGCCTTCATTTTCACTAATAACCTTCTCCTTACATTCAAAAATAACAGGATTAATAAAAACCAATATTGATTCTCTGTCACGTTCTCCTGTCTCTCTCTGATTCCAGTCAATAATAAAAATCCTCACAGGGACACCTATCTGAATCGCTGCAAGCCCAAGACCATTATTTTCATACATTGTGTCAATCATATTATCAATTAATTTATCCGTTTTTGTATCTATATTTTTAACAGACTCGGATTTTAATCTTAATCTTTTATCCGGATATTTAACTATTTCAAGGACTGCCAACTATATCTCCTTTGAATTTTTTTTTAAAATAAAAAATGCAATAACTGATGCAAAAAAAATGAATATACTTATAATCTGGGATGTTGAAAAAATCCATAGATGACCTCGAGGATCTCCTCGGAAAAATTCAATAAAAAATCTGCCTGTGGAATAGAGCATACCGTAAAATACAACGCTTTGTCCTAAAAATTTTTTATTTTTTCTAACAATAAAAAACAGACACAAAAATATAAAAAAATTAACAATTGCATGATAAATTTCAGTTGGATGAAGTAAGACATTGACAGGCGCAAGGGATTGAGGATCAGAGAATTTGATTGCCCAAGGAAGATGACAAGGTTTGCCGTAACAGCAACCTGCAGACAGACAACCTAATCTTCCTATTGCTTGTCCAAGAGGTAGCACAGTAAGTAAAATATCACCTATATGCAACAGTTTTATTTTAGGATATTTTTTTTTATAGAATATTACGGAAAAAACACCGAAAATTAATCCTCCGTAATAAACTAAACCTCCTTCCCATATTTTTAAAACAGCCAAAGGATGTTTGAAATAATAGGAGTGGTTTATAACAACATAAAAAACTCTTGCACCTATTATGGAAAAAATTAGAATATAAAATATAAAATCAAATAAAATCTCTTGCTCAATACCTTCATTTTTACCAATATATATTGCAATATAAGTGCAAACCATAAATGCCGCTGCAATAAAAACACCGTAAGTATGTATTTCCAATCCGAAAATTTTTATCAGAACAGGATGCATTTTTATTTCCTAAATTTTCTTAATACAACATCAATAAAAATCAAACCGATTCCAATTGAAATAAACATATCTGCAAAATTAAAAGCAGGCCAATGATAGTTTCTGTAATACAAATCTATAAAATCTATTACAGAACCTAAAAAAATTCTATCTATAAGATTCCCAACCGCTCCGCCTATTATAAAAACAAATCCGGCTATTTCCAATTTTGACAGTGCTTTATTAATTAATATATATATAAACAATACAATACAGGTAATTACAGGTATCCATATTAGCAGAGGATTTCTAAAGCCTTTTGATATTTCACTTAAAAAACCAAATGCCACACCTTTGTTTCTAACATAAACAAGATTAAGTAATCCCTCTATAACTCTGATTTTTGTGAAAAAAAAGAAATGTGTTTTAATATAATATTTTGATATTTGATCAATAACAGTAAGAAAAAATACAGTAGGAAGTATATATTTTAATTTTTCAGACATGCGATTTAATCTCCGCCTGTTTGAAGATTGTAAATTGATTCTTCACCGCCGAGCATTTCTTTGCTTGTCATTTTAATCCAAAAATCAGACTGGAATTTGTAAACTCCGTTGATTTTCACAGGCACTCTCGAGCTTCTGGGATCTTTGTCTCTCAAAAAATTAAGTGTAATATGAAATAGCCTTGTGGCAGGGGTGAATTTTATTCTGGTAACAGGAGCAGAGTTAAAGTTATCAACTGTTAGCTCAGATAATTTCAAAGGAGGAATTTTAAAACTTTCAGATAATACAATGTGGCTGTAGCCAAAATAATTTTCTTTTTTGTCTATTGTATCAATGGAAGATTCCTCAGAAGAATTTACAAAAACAGATATGGTATCCCTTGTCCCGGGAGTTTTAAACAGATGTTCTCCGTAAAAACCTGTTAACGTATCTTTGAAAACTTTATGCTCTGGCTTAGGATTGCATTCTATTACTATTAATAAATCAAGCTCCTGTCTTTTGGTGAAATAAAGCTGATTTGCTTTTTTAACTATTGAGTAAATGTTTGACCAATAGTTATCACGATAAACAAAATCAAAACAAATCAAAGACATAAAGTTAAACGGAACCATTGTTGAGCTAAAAAGATAAAAATATTTACTCCTGTAAAGGTCCATATTTACATCAACTGACTCTTCTCCGTAAAAAGGATGCGTTTTTGCCTGTATATATACATGCATATTGTTATTATTGTCTTTTATTATTATAAACTCGAGATTGGCAGGTTTGTCCTCAGGAGTATCGGAAATATCCTTGTAGACAATATTATACGCCTCAGTGTTGTCCTCCTTGTATTTTTCAAGAAGATTGCAAAAAATTTCAAAACCAACATGTTCGCAGCCAAATATGACAATGCTGTTTTTCTTGATTACTTTTCTGATTTGCTCTATAAATGTTTCAAGATACTGATAGGGCACACTGTCTTCAGGAAAAACTATAAAATCACTGTCATATATTTTGCATTTTGAATCAGTGTATTTGTCAAGAATCGCTTCTATCATTTTCCATTTTTTTTCCGGAGACTCTGATATGTAAAGGAAGCCTTTTCTAACAAGATTACATGGTATTTGCGCAATTAACATGTTAATATTACTAATGTTCGGAAAAAATACAGGAATGTATTTGTCAATTATTCCTATCATGAAATACCTTTTCCAATATATATTTGGTCCCTTCCGTTAGATTGTAACTTGTATAATCAGAGCTTGTCACCCAAGCGTATTTTAAAATTTCATCTTTATTAATTGTAAGCTCCAAAGATTCAACATTACATTTGAAATAAAGAATCAGATAATATACAGAGATTAAAAAAACCTCGTAAATATCGAATAAACTTGCAGTTGTAACTTTTAACCCAACCTCTTCGAAAACTTCTCTTTTTACACAGTGAAATACAGATTCTCCTTTATCAAGTTTCCCTCCGGGCATTACGTATTGATATTGGAAAGGAGGTATGCTTCTTTTTGTAATAAGAATTTTACCATTGTTGTCTTCTATTATTCCTACACATGCAATTTTTATATTCATATTTTTAAAAGGTTTCTCCTTACTTTTAATCTTAAAGCGTTGAGATTTATAAAACCTTCGGCATCAGCTTGATTGTAAACAGAATCTTCTTCAAAAGTGGCTATTTCAGGATTATAAAGAGATTTTTCAGATTTACGTCCAGTAACAATTACATTCCCTTTGTATAATTTAAGCTTAGCTGTTCCTGTAACATCTTTCTGCGTTTCTTCAAATAATTTTTGAAGCATTTCTCTTTCAGGCGCAAACCAGAAACCGTTGTAAATCATCTCTGCATATTTTGGAACAAGAGAATCTCTAATGTGCATTACCTCCCTGTCCATTGTAATTGACTCAACAGCCCTGTGAGCATGATACAATATTGTTCCTCCGGGAGTTTCATACACACCTCTTGACTTCATCCCTACGAATCTGTTTTCAACAATGTCAACTCTACCTATTCCGTGTTTGCCACCAAGTTCATTTAATTTTTCAAGTAGAGACGCCGGTGACAAAGATTCACCGTTAACTGCAACGGGAATTCCACTGTTAAATGATATTTCTATGTATTCTGGAGTATCAGGTGCTTTTTCAGGTGAAACGGAGAGTAAAAACATATCTTCTTCAGGCTCGTTCCAAGGATCTTCGAGAATACCACCTTCAAAACTTATATGAAGCAGGTTTCTGTCGCTGCTGTATGGCTTTTCTTTGGTGACAGGAATAGGAATGTTATTTTCTTTGGCAAAATTTATCAGTTTTTCTCTTGAATTAAGCTCCCAGAATCGCCATGGTGCAATTACTTTAATATCAGGTTTTAGTGCATAATATGTAAGTTCAAATCTAACCTGATCATTACCTTTGCCTGTTGCTCCGTGGCAAACAGCATCGGCACCTTCTTTTTCTGCAATTTCTATCTGCTTTTTGGCTATTAAAGGCCTTGCTATTGATGTCCCGAGAAAGTAGTAATTTTCATATAAAGCAGCACCTTGAAACATGGGAAAAACATAATCTTTAACAAATTCTTCTCTCAAATCCTCAACATACACTTTGCTTGCACCTGTATTTAATGCTTTTTCCTTAATCCCTTCAAGCTCTTTCCCCTGACCAAGGTCTGCTGCAAAAGCTATAACTTCACAGTTATATCTAATTTTTAACCATTTTAAAATAACCGACGTGTCAAGACCTCCGGAATAAGCTAAAACTATTTTTTTTATTTCCATTATTTTCTCCTTTAAGAAACTTTATCGGAATAATATTTTATTTTTGAATCATTTTATAAGATTTGAGCAATTTAGTCAATTTTTATTTGGACAAAGTTTAGGAACAAACCTGAGAAAAGCGTTAAAATGCTAAATTACCATAAGATCTGCATTGGCTTTGGCAATTAATTTTTTTTCTTTTTTGAGAAAAGCTTCTGCATCAACATTAATTCTTCTTTTTCCGAAATGTGTTATTTCCGCATATACTTCTATTACATCATTTACTGAAGCAGGTCTAAAAAATTTAATGTCAAAACCTGATGTTGTCAGTTTTAATCCAGAAGGAAGCAGTTTTCCCGGGAAAAAAACCAAAGTATCTATAACTCCGGCAATTGCTCCACCGTGCAACCCTCCGATGTAATTTGAAAGATGGTTTCGGACAGTAAATTCCGCACTTGCAGATACAGCATTAACCTCGATTAATTTAATTCCAATTGTTTGGACAAAAGGGATATTGTAAAATATATCTTCAGCTTTTTTAAGAAAAATTTTACTCATTAACAGCTTTTGCCTTACACGATTTACACGGCTCTTTTGTTGGAGTCTCTTTTTTGGAAGCAGTGGATTCTGCTTTTCCTTTTCCTGAGCCTTCTTTCCCTTTGTTTTTATAGTCTGTTACATACCACCCTGAGCCTTTCAAATGAAAAGCCGCGGCTGAAATGAGCTTTGACATGTCTCCTGAGCATTCAGGACATTTGACAACAGGAGATTCGCTTATTTTGTGCATTACTTCCTTGACTTTTCCGCAATTAACGCATTTATATTCGTATATCGGCATTTTTTAAAACCTCCAAAATTTTTTCTATTTTTTCTCTAATCAGTATCTCTTTTTGTCTGCTCTTTTCCCCTTTGATTATCTCCACTTTATTTTTGGAAACATTAAACATTTCTGAAAAAAATTTTTTTATCTCTTTATTGGCACTTCCGTCAACAGGTGGTGAGGATACTTTTATTTTTAAAGTGTTATTGTATTCTCCTGTTAAAATTGTCTTTTTAGCATTGGGAATAACATGCAATTTAATGATAACACCGTCTGCCCTGTTTTTTAGCCATTTTTTCATTTGGAAATAGAATATACATTCTTTTTAAAATGTCAAGGACATAATTTTACGGTTATTTTATTTACGAGAGTTTTGCACTTTATTTTCAACAACGTGGTAAATTTTCTTTAATATTAATATGTTCTAAATGATTCAGTTGTTTCGCTCCCTAAGAATGCCCAAAAAAAGTCATTCTGGCATTAAACGTAGCAAAGGGAGAAAATTTAAAAATTTTGAGAATCATAGTTATTTTGCGTAACAGTAAAGACAGTTATGTTTACATGTCCTGTAATAACCTATGTCCAAGCTTTGGTCGCAATTACACATTTTTCTCTGTCCCGCAGCTTTCACCGATGTAATGTTCTTCCCGAAAAGAGAAGCATCAATACATTTGGAGCTTGGAATTCCATGAATATTATAACAACAAATATCCAATCTTTTGTTGTATGAATCAGCTATTTGTTTTAAATTTAAAAGCAATTTTTCTGTCACACTGGTGTCTGAAATAATATTCTTAAAATTTTTAATTATTTTTCTGTATAAAGTTAGCATTGACACTGTTATGTGATGAATATAAGTATGGATTCTCCCCATAATAAATGAAAAATTTTCAATATGAAAAGATAAGTTGTAATTCTCGGTTAGAATTATAGGGTCATATCTCCAGACAATTGCACAGCGGGTTATATTGTAAAGCTCTTTTAAAATTTCTATTCTTTCTTCCACTTGCGGAAGATGCGGCTCAATGTTTTTAGGATAATTGTTTATTGTAAATTGAAAATAAAAAGGAATTCCGTAAGAATGTATTTTTTGAATATGATTTAGAAAATTTTCAGGATTCTTTGTCCAAAACACAATTCCCGTTAAAAGGTCAAAATTGAAATTTACAATCTTTTTCTTTTTGTTAAAAGGATTTTCAACTGTAAACTCACCTTGTTCAAGAGACTTAAGGAAATGATTTCCGAAAAAAGCTGGAATATCAGTTCTTCTGCTTGCCGAAATTATCATCTTTTTCTGTTTCTTCCGTTAGAATAAATGTTTTCAAGTCACTGTCGTATCTTATCGGAGGAATATTTTGAAGAGAAATGTCTGATACAAACGGGATATAACCTCTTTTTAGGGCAATTTTATATATTTTTCCCATATTGACAATGTCATTTAAATACCAGTAATCCACACTGTATTTTTTTATTGTTTTTGGTAAATCCACATATTTTCTCTCTTTAAGAAAAAAATATTTTCGAGTTTTAAAGTTATAAGAGGTAATAGTGGACTCAAGGAGAATGCCGTCCACATTAACCATATTGGCAATTTCAAAACCCCTGTTCATTATAAGTTTCAGTTTGGGATATCTTTTTTTTATATTGTTTATAAATTCCGATATTTTGTTTTTATCTTCACCGTTGGCAATCAATGAATCAACGGTATCGAGAAACAAACCTTGATACCCTTTGGCAATAACCGATTCCACAAGATAATTTAATACAAACTGCTGCCATTGACCTGATTTTAATTTAACGTAATAAGCACCTTTCCAGTTAGGGTTTTCCTTTCCCAATATTCCCATTTGTTTGACAAAATCAAAATACTCTCTGTAGTTTTCAACTTCTCCAATGCTTATATATCCGTATTTAAACGGTTTTAGTCCGAATACATAGTTGAAGTGATCCGGGTCGAGAACTACTTCTTTGAAAGAATTCAAATATTCAATTGAAGCATTGTCTCCATAATAAATCAAAAAATCGGATTTGCAGAAAATATCAGAATGTATGAATATCACAAAAAGAATAAAGAATATGAAGGCATTGACACGTTTCAATTTTTATCCTTTTTTATCTCATTGGAATTTATAAATTTTATTCCTCTACTTGATAATTCATTAATAACATAATTTATATTTTCTTCTGTTTGAGCCACTGCTTTGGTTGCATCGGATATAATGTAAGTTTGAAATCCATGTCCAACAGAATCTAATGCTGTTTCTTTTACGCAATAATCAAGAGCAAGCCCGCATATAAAAAGAGTGTTTACATGTTTGTCCGTTAAAAATTTTTTCAAATCATAATTTGTAGCTTCAAAAGCGCTGTAACCGTCATCTTTTGCAGTTGTCCCCTTGTAGAAAATTTTTTCTATTTTATCCGTTTTGAGATTTTGGTGAAATTCGGCGCCGCTGCTGTTTCTAACGCAATGCACTGGCCATTTTTCAAAATGTTCCGTGTTTAAAGGATGCCAGTCTTTTGATGCCGCTACAATGGAAAACAGGTCTATAACCGAGTTTATAACAGGAACTATTTTGTCCCCGTCTTTAACAGGTAATGCCCCTCCGGGACAAAAATCGTTTTGCAAATCAACTATTAAAAGTGCTTTTGTCATTTTCAATTTGTTTACTTTTTTGGGTTACAGTGTAACTCAGTGTTAAAATCCAAAATACCGAAATATTATAATTTAAACAAATATTATCAAATATACATACATAATTCAATATTTAATTCTTTATAAAAGTTTTTAAAAATTTTTGTTTTCTTTGTTTTGATTAATTAAATAAGCATTCAACGGCATGAAAGCGAAGTATGATTTGTTTCGGGAATCGCTAAGATTCCCGATTTATTTTGTTTAGTTTCTCAATGGCTTTTGTGAGAGTCTCTTCTTTCTTGCAATAACAGAATCTCACAAATTTATTGCTTTCGGCGGATTTTTCAGTATAAAAACTGCTTCCCGGCACAACTGCAACACCTATGTCTTTTATTAAATATTCGGTGAATTCTATATCATTGTTAAAGCCGAAATTG
>CAZLFW010000036.1:0-11253 GCA_964559045.1 uncultured bacterium | reverse complement strand
CTGCAAAAATCAAGAATAAAATGGGTTGATTTTAACAATTTGCATATAACTTTAAAATTTCTCGGTAATTGCAGTGAAAAACAAATTCCTTTGATTATTAAAGAGTTGTCTCGTATTTCGGAAAAATTTTCTGCATTCACTCTTGAGTTCGAAGGATTCGGTATTTTCGGCAATATTAACTTCCCTAAGGTTTTTTGGGTTGGGATTAAAGAGAATAAGTGTTTGATAGAATTACAAAAGGAAATTGAGTTAAATATGCAACCTCTTGGATTTCACAGGGATACAAAGCCTTTTCGTCCTCATTTAACACTTGGAAGAGTAAAATTTTTAAAAGAGAAAAAAGAACTTGTTAATATTATTACAAAAAGAGCCAAAGAAAATTTGGGGAAAATCACAGTTGGGAAATTTTATTTTATTGAAAGCGTATTAACCAAGCATGGTCCTGTTTACACTGATCTCTCCTCTTTTATTTTGAAGTAAAAAGCCTTAATATATCATTGTAAAAAGCAAAAGTCATAAGCAAAATCAGGAGAGAAAGTCCGATTTTTTGTATAAATTCTATTTTTTTTACATCTATTGGACGTCCCATAATAGTTTCAACTGTTATTATGAGAATATGGCCCCCGTCCAAAATAGGAATGGGAAAAAGGTTAAGCACTCCGAGATTTACACTTATTACAGCAAGGAAAAAAAGAAAATTCGAGGAACCTTCTTTGGCTTGTTCACCTGCTATTTTGCCTATTAGAATGGGACCTCCTATTGTGTTTAACGGAACAACTCGTTCTATTATTTTAACAATGCTTAAAACAGTTAGTTTAATCCATTTCACAGTTTCCTTGCCCCCGAGAACAACCGCTTTAAAAGGGCTGTAATGTTTGATCACATATTTTTCGGTATCTGCGACAACTCCTATGAAATACCTCTTTTTACTTTCTCCGAAAAGATTTTTGTAAGTTTTTATCTTAGGGGTTAGGGAAAATGTTAAAATCTTATTTTTCCGCATCACTTTGATTGTAACCTTTTCACCTTTGCTTTTTTTTATATTTTCGGAAAGTTCGTCCCAAGAAAAAATTTCCACACCGTTCACCGATATGACTTTATCTCCCTTTTGTATCCCTGCTTTTGCTGCTGGAAAATCTTTCTGCACATTTGCCACGTAAGTTTGTAAAACAGGAACACCTTTTACAAAGAGAAATGCAAAAACCAGTGCTGCAAAAAGAAAATTGAAAAGAGGACCTCCGAATATAATCATAATTTTTTGAACAGGTGTTTTTGCCTGAAAAGAGTGAATTTGCAAATGTTCTTCTATTTCTTCCTCTTTATCTTCTCCAAGTAGCTTTACATAGCCTCCCAAAGGAATTGAAGAAAGCATATATTCGGTTTCTTTTTTCTTGAATTTGAATATATTGGGACCAAAACCGAGAGAAAATTTAAGAACATGGACGTTAAAAAGTTTTGCAAAAAGAAAATGTCCCAATTCATGGACAAATATTAAAACGGCAAGAACCGTTACCGTTGAAATTACATAAATCATTCGACTATTTTTTCAACCTCCCTGTTAATTCGGAATACATCTTCTATTGAAGAGAAATTTTTCGGAAATTCATAATTGAATACTTTTTCTATTATTTTAAAAATATCTGTAAATGAAATTTCTTTTTTTAAAAATTTATCAACTGCTATTTCATTGGCTTTGTTAATTGCCGCAGGATAGCCCTTCCCCAGTTTCAACGCTTCGTAAGCATATGTTAAAGTAGGAAATTTATCAGTATCAGGCTTGAAAAATTGCAGGTTTGCATTGCATAGGTTAAGAGATTCTTGTAAATTTGCCCGTGAGGGATAAAAAAGAGCGTAGCTAATAGGGATTTCCATATTGGGAGAACCGAGCTGCGCAATAACTGCACCGTCAATGTATTCCACCATTGAATGAACTATGCTTTGAGGATGAATAACAACGTCTATTTTGTCAGGAGAAAGATTAAAAAGCCATTTTGCCTCTATTATTTCCAAACCTTTGTTCATCAAAGTTGCGGAATCTATAGTGATTTTGTTTCCCATGCTCCATGTGGGGTGATTGAGAGCTTTTTTCACTGTAATATTTCTAAATTCTTCTTTTCCGGTATGTAAAAAAGGGCCTCCCGATGCTGTTAGAATAATTTTTCTTATTTCATCCTTTTTTTGAATACATTGAAAAACAGCACTGTGCTCGCTGTCTACTGGAATAATTGGGACGTTCCCTTTTTCAGCAGCTTCCATTATGAATTTTCCCGCTGAAACAAGGCTTTCTTTGTTGGCAAGAGCGATTAATTTACTGTTTCGCACTGAAAGGTATGCGGGAATTATACCTTCTGTGCCGACAATTGCAACAAGGGATATATCTGCTGACGTTTCCGAAATTAACCGTTGAATTCCTTTGGAGCCTGAAAATATAGGACCTTTGAAATCTACCTTTTTAATATCTTCGCAATTTTTAACACACACAAACTCAGGCTTAAACTCCTTGATTTGAGAGTTTAGCAGAGAAATGTTTTCACCGCAAGTTAAAGCGACAATTTTAAATTTATTCTTGAATTTTCTGACAATGTTCAGGGCTTGAGTTCCTATTGAGCCTGTTGAGCCGTATATTATTATTTTTTTCAAAGTCTATCCTTTATTATTGGGGTATCATAAGGTAATAAACAGGGATTGCAAATAATACCCCGTCAACCCTGTCAAGAATTCCTCCGTGCCCGGGAATAATGCTTCCAGAATCTTTTACGTTAAAACGGCGTTTTAGCATTGATTCGAAAAGGTCTCCCGCTACACAAGCCAAAGATATTGCAAAAGATATAACAAATAGTTGGGCAAACGAATAATCAACGAAAATTTTCCCGAAAATTCCGAAAATTATTCCTCCTGCAACACCTCCAGCAAATCCTTCAATTGTTTTATTGGGACTTACCGCTTCGTATAATTTGCGTTGTCCGAAATTTTTCCCGCATAAAAATGCAAAAGAGTCGGTTGCCCAGCAGATTATCAAAAGATGCAGGAGTAAAAATTTACCGTTTGGTATTTGATAAATCAAAATAGCGTATATTGAAATCATTGAGAGGTACATAATTGAAAATGTAAGCTTTGTCATATCTGAGGAAATCTCGTTAAACCTCGAAAAGTTAAGAACAACGTATGTAAAAGTCAATAACGTAAATATTGTAAAAAGCTCGAAAAAAGCGTTGTGATGATGTGTATAGAGTAAAAAATAAAGAATGACGTTAAAAAGAATGTTATAAAAAAAGTATACGGAAATTTTTTTATATAAAAGTTTATGCAGCTCTAACTGGCATATTGTAATAATGGCAAAAAGAAAAAA
The DNA here is from genome assembly GCA_964559045.1 of uncultured bacterium. GTDB lineage: Bacteria > DYJV01 > DYJV01 > DYJV01 > DYJV01 > CAZLFW01. The sequence continues at coordinate 7,904 of CAZLFW010000036.1, read as the reverse complement.
ATAAAAATATAATGCAGGGAGATAAAAAAGAAAAAGGAATAAAATTAATATTGCAATAATTGAGGATACAATTCTCAGTTTCATTAATTCTCATTGAGCTGTTCTGTTATTTTTCCGAATCTTCTCTCTCTTTTTGAGAAATCGTTTATTGCTTCTTCAAGATGTTTTGCAGAAAAATCTGGCCAGAGCGTATCTGTAACATATATTTCTGTGTATGCAAGCTGCCATAGAAAAAAATTGCTGATTCTCATTTCACCGCTTGTTCTGATTAAAAAGTCAGGATCAGGAACGTGAGATGTGTATAAATATTTGGAGAATTTTTCTTCAGTAATATCTTCTATTGATATCTGCCGTTTAACGGTATCTTCCGCTATTTTTTTCACTGCATTCAAAATATCTTGTCTTCCGCCGTAACTCAGTGCAATGTTCAATATCAAACCGTTGCAATCTTCAAGCTCTTTTTCCGATTGCTTTATCAGCTCAAAATATTTTTTTGGCACTTGGGTTAAATCACCTATGAATTTCAAACGAACATTGTTTTTTTTTAACTCTTTAACTTCTTTTTTTACGTATTCTTCAAGGAGAGACATTAAGAATTTTACTTCCTGCTCAGGTCTTGCCCAGTTTTCCGATGAAAAAGCGAATAAAGATAAAATTTTGATCCCGGACTTTCTGCAATACGTAACAATTTCTTTAACTCGTTTCATCCCCTCTCTGTGTCCGAAAATTCTGGGCTGAAATCTTTTTTTCGCCCATCTTCCGTTTCCATCCATAATAATTGCAATATGATTGGGGAGTTTACTGTTGTCCATTATACCTCATAAAATTTAACCGGAGGAAAACCTCCGGTTAATATCCAATTTACTTTTCAATAACTGCGCCTGTTGGGCAAACTTCCACACATGTTCCGCATTCAGTGCATTGATCCTGATCAATTACATACTTGTCTTCGCCTTCGGTAATAGCTTCTGACGGACATTCTTCAGCACAAGTTCCGCAAGAAACACATTCATCTGTAATTTCGTACATTGTTGCACCTCCTTTTAAATTTAAATTTCTTTAATTTCTTTCTCTTTTTTCTCTGCTACTTCATCTACTTTTGCAATGAAATTATCTGTAATTTTTTGAATTTCTTCAAGACCTTTTCTCAGTTCATCTTCTGTGATTTCCTTGTTTTTTTCTGATTTCTTTAGCTCTTCATTGTAGTTTCTACGAATGTTTCTAATAACCACTTTAGCCTGCTCTGCCATTTTTTTGAGCTTTTTAACAAGCTCCAATCTCCTCTCTTCAGTTAAAGGAGGAAGAACAATCCTAATGATTCTTCCGTCATTTACAGGAGACAATCCAAGGTCTGATAGTGAAATTGCTTTTTCTATGTCAGTGATGAATTTGGTTTCCCAAGGCTGTATGGCTATTGTTTTACTGTCAGGAACTGAAAGGGATGCAACCTGATTAAGAGCTGTTTTGGTGCCGTAATAGTTGATGTATATTCCGTCAAGCAATGAAAGGGATGCTCTTCCAGTTCGAATTTTGCCCAAATCTTCTTTAAAGGCTTTGATTGCTCCCTCCATTTTTTTTTCTTGCTCTTTTAAAACCTTGTTAACTGTTGGGTTCATCTTTCCCCTCCCTTATTAATGTCCCGACATTGTTGCCTGAGACAACTTTTAGTATATTGTCCTTTTTCAGCATGTTAAAGACAACAATGGGAAGATTGTTTTCTTTGCAAAGACTGAAAGCTGTCATATCCATTACTTTAAGATTTTTCATTAATGCAAGGGAATACGTTATTTCGTCAAATTTTACCGCATCTGAAAATTTTTCAGGGTCTTTGTTGTAAACACCGTCAACTTTTGTTGCTTTCAATATTATATCTGCTCCTATTTCAACTGCTCTCAATGCTGCGGCAGTATCTGTTGTAAAATAGGGATTGCCCGTGCCTGCGGCAAAAATTACCACTCTTCCTTTTTCAAAATGCCTTAAAGCTCTTCTTCTAATGTATGGCTCCGCTATTTCCCTCATTTCTATGGCGGATAACACTCTTGTTTTAATACCCTTTTTTTCAAGAGAATCTTGAAGAGCAAGGCTGTTAATCACTGTAGCCAGCATACCCATATAATCCGCCGAAGCTCTGTCCATTCCGAATGTTGCCGCGGAAACTCCTCTGAAAATATTGCCTCCACCCACTACAACGGCGAGCTCTATATTCAAATTGTGAATTTTTTTGATTTCTTCGGCAATATAATCAAGGGTATTCCCCTCAATCCCGTATTGCTGGGTGCCTGATAACGCTTCCCCGCTTATTTTCAAAAGTATCCGCTTATATTTCAAAATAACTCCGGATTTATTTGTCCAATTCTTTGGCAATTTCTTCCGCAAGATTGCAAGACCTTTTTTCAAGACCTTCGCCGAGCTCGTATCTTGTAAATCTTCTGACAACTATGTTTTCTCCTGTTTTGGCAATTGTTTCCTTAACAATCTCCTCAACGGTTTTATCGGGGTCTCTGATAAATTTCTGCTCTAAAAGGCATATTTCTGAGAAATATTTTTCCATTTTGCCTGATGCTATTTTATCAACTATTTTTTCAGGCTTACCGCTTTCAAGTGCTTGAGTTTTGTATATCTCTTTTTCTTTGGCTATAACTTCTTCGGGAACATCTTCTCTTTTAACATAAAGAGGTTTTGCCGCTGCTATCTGCATTGCAAGATTTTTTGTAAGAGCTTGAAAGTCTTCTGTTTTGGCAACAAAGTCGGTTTCGCAGTTTACCTCAACCAATACGCCTATTTTACCACCCATGTGAATATATGAAGCAACGGTTCCTTCGGCTGCAATTCTTCCTGATTTTTTGGAAGCATCTGCAATGCCTTTTTTCTTAAGATATTCCGCTGCTTTTTCAACATCTCCGTCACATTCTTTTAATGCTTTTTTGCAGTCCATAATGCCTGCACCTGTTTTTTCCCTTAATTCTTTAACCATTCCGGCACTAATATTCATTTATATAAACCCCCTTTAATTTTCTTGTATTGTTACTTCTTCAGAATCTTTATCAGCTTCGGCATTAAGAGTTTCCTCGTGAATTCTTTTCCCTTCTATAACTCCGTTTGCAATTTTGGAGCAGAAAAGCTTAATTGCTCTGATTGCATCGTCATTCCCAGGAATAACGTAATCCACCTCTTCAGGATTGCAGTTGGTATCAACAACGGCAACAATGGGTATGCCAAGTTTCTTAGCTTCGTTAACAGCAAGCTGCTCTCTCTTAATGTCAATTACAAAAAGCGCTCCCGGAAGTTCCGTCATATCTTTGATTCCACCGAGAAGTTTCTGCAATCTTCCCATTTCTTTGGAAAGCTTCATGGCTTCTTTTTTGGGAAGGAGCTCAAGAATGCCTTCTTCCTGCATTGATTCCAATTTTTTCAGCTTGTCAATGGATTTTTTGATTGTTTTGAAATTGGTGAGCAAGCCACCGAGCCATCTTTGATTAATGTAAAACATTCCGCATCGCTCGGCTTCTTCTTTAAGTGATTCCTGTGCTTGTTTTTTGGTGCCTACGAAAATAATTTTTTTGCCTTGTGCCGCAATTTCGTCTCTAACAAATTCGTAAGCATCTTTGAACATCTTTACCGTTTGCTGCAAATCAATAATGTAGATGCCGTTTCTTGCGGTAAAGATATACTTTTTCATTCTCGGGTCCCATCTTTTGGTTTGGTGCCCGAAATGAACCCCTGCTTCCAACAGTTCTTTCATTGTAACTGCCATGTTTTCCTCCTTTGGTTTTTCCTCCACTCTTTTTGCCTGCTTAAATACAAGCACCATAGGCTATGCAAGAGTGTGTGTAATGTAGCAACGTGATTAGCATATCAACTTTTATTTTGCAAGCGAATTTTTACTATTGTTTTTTTGAGTTTTCAATAGGCTTTTACACTATTTTTAAATCTTAAAATTAACATTTTTCAGCCTTAACAGGTTGATATTGCATTTTTCTTTGTCATGTGTCTTATGCAAAAACAATCTTAAACAATAGACTTTTCCGACCAAAGCCTTCAAATTTTTTAAAACAATTGCTCAATATTTCTTGTATTAAAAATTATTTTTCCGTTTGTTTCTCAATTTTATTAATGCAAATTAAATTTTTCTTAATTGACTTAAAAACTTTTTTAACTTATACTGACATTGGATTAAAAGTTTATGATTTTAAAAAAATCGGGGGAAGCATGAGAATCTTTTTATTTTTAGTTTTTTTTCTATTTTGTTTTAATTCGTTTTTATTCGCTTGCAGCGGCTCATGCCTCTTGTGCCACGAAAAGCTTAATTTAAAAGAGCCTAAAGAACATAAGATTATAGCTGAATGTATATCCTGCCATCAGAAAGGTTGCGGAGAAGATTCTTTTTTAAAAGAAAAATCTTCCGATACATCATGCGGCTCAGATTGCTTTGATTGCCATAAAACGCTTCCTCAGGATTTTACTCATAAACAGATTGTTCAATGTGTCAAATGTCATGACAAACTTAATTCAATAAGGTAAAAAACATTATGGGATTTGAGTCTGCAACGGTTAAAAAACTATTGAAAGAGGATATTAAAGCATTAAAAGAATTTTGCAACGAGACACCTGCTCCTGAGGTTGCGGAAGTATTGAGCGAATTAGCTCCCGAAGAGATTCTGCAAATTTTGAGAGCTGTTGACGATGATTCGAGAAAAGTGGAATTGTTTACCTATCTGCCCATTGACGCTCAGATTAGCCTTTCAGAAATTTTATCCAAGAAAGAACTTACTACGTTAATTTCCAACATGTCTCACGATGACAGAGTTGATCTTTACAAAAAAATGCCTGACGACACTAAGGAAGAGCTTACAAGAGAGCTTGCAAAAGCGGAGCGTGAAGACATTATAAAATTGAGCTCATACAAAGAAGGCACTGCAGGTTCAGTTATGACCTCCGATTATGCAATGCTTCATCCTAATCTTACCATTGTGGAGGCAATTGAAAAATTACGTAAAGAAGCTCCTGACAAAGAAACCATTTATTACGCGTATGTTGTGGATGACGACAGAAAGCTGATAGGTTTCGTGTCTCTTAAAGACCTTATTATTTCTCCGTCTCATTTCAAAGTATCCGATGTTATGGAAACAGATGTGGTTTCCGTCCGTGTTGACGATGACCAGGAAGATGTTGCGAGAAAAATAGAAAAGTATGATTTAATTGCAATTCCCGTTGTTGACGATAAAGGTATACTTCTTGGAATAGTTACCCATGACGATGCCTTTGATATTATTAGACAGGAGCAGACAGAAGATGTTGAAAAATTAATGGGTATTACAGGTGAGCATGAGGTTGGAGTATACTTGAAAACCCCTTCTTTCATACATTTTAAAAACAGGATTACATGGATAATTATCCTTGCCTTTCTCGGTATCATAACAGGTATGGTGGTTCACAAGTTTGAAAATATTTTACAGCAGCTTACTATCCTTGCAGTATATATGCCTATGCTTGCGGATACTGGAGGCAATACCGGGAGCCAGTCCGCCACTGTTGTTATTAGGGCACTTGCTCTCGGTGAGATTACAAACAGAGATATTTTGAAGGTTTTGTTCAAAGAATTTAAAATATCCGTTATGATTGGATGTGTGTTAACTGTCTTTGTGTTTTTGCGAGTCTATGTGTTTACTCCTGAAGATAAAATTCCTCATCTCCTCCCTTTGATGGACCTTGCCGTTGTTATAGCTCTTGCTCTTGGGATTCAAACTGTTACAGCCACACTAATAGGAGCTCTGCTACCTCTTATTGTTGCCAAATTCAAGCTTGACCCCGCTATTATAGCAAGTCCCGCCTTGACAACCATTGTGGATATGACAGGTTTGTTTATCTATTTTACAATGGCTCAGTTTTTACTTAAAATTTAGTCTTGTTTGATACTTTTATATTGAAAAAAAACAAAAAATGTTTTATTAATTATTTTAAATAATAAATTCTCGGAAAGGGTCCATTATGAAGAAATTTTTCACTTTCTTTGTAGTTGCAATACTTGCCTTGTCTTTTAATCTTTCCCTGTTTTCAGCCTCGTTTGACAATTTGTTTAAAAAAGGAGTCAAAGAGTTCAAAGCTGAAAACTATGAAGAAGCAATAGAAATTTTCAACAAAGCTTATCAAATGTTTCCAAATTCAACTTCATTATGTTATTTTATAGGATTAACATACAGAAATATGGAGAATTATAAAAAATCCATTCCTTTTCTTGAAAAAGCTGTGACACTCTCCCCCAAAATCAAAGAAGCTGTGCCTGAGCTTATAGATTCTTACTATCAACTTCGTGAATACAGAAAAGCTATTACCTTGCTATATTTTGCAGAGAAAAACAATTTTTTCCCTGACAGAATCTATTTTTTAAAAGGTTTGGTGCTTCTTAAGCTTAACAAGCTTGACGAATCTTTATCAGCTTTCCAAAAAGCCAAAAAGCTTAATCCTTCCTTATCTCAAAGCATAGATTTTCAAATTGCATCAATTTACATAAAAAAGAACATGAAAAAAGAAGCTCTCAGCAAGCTTCAATCTGTTATAATGGCAAATCCCGGTTCCGACCTTGCCGCTTTTTCAAGGGATTACATTAATTTGCTTAAAAAGAGAATTGCAGTTGAAAAAATTTGGCATTTTAACGTTTCAATGATGTTTAAATACGACAGTAACGTTATCTTAAAACCTTCCTCATCCATTCAAGGTATAGATATTTCCGATAAAGAGGACAACGGTATGACAGCCTCAGCTTCAATAGGCTATACCGCACCTTTTTCTTTCAGAACCCCTTTTATACTTAATGTCAGATATACATTTTTTGCGGATAATTATTTTTCCATACAATCTCACGATGTAACAAGTCATTCAATAATTGTTACCCCGGGTTACAGCTTTAAAAAAGCCTCTTTTAGCATACCTGTGAGCTACAGTTACACATGGGTCAACAAGAAAAGTTACCTTGAGCAGATTTCAGTGTCCCCTGTTTTGAGGTTCCTGATTCTTGCAAACCATTACGGTGAAATAGGCGCAGGTTACAAAAAAAACAATTATCGTTCAGAAACAATATCCAAAGAGTCGGACAGAGATTCAAACTACTATTACGGATATTTGGGTTATATGTATCTTTTTAAAAAGCAGAAAGGTGTCTTGAATCTGAAATTTAACGTTGCAAGGGATGATACTCAAGGTGCATACTGGGAAACAACCAATTACTCTTTTTCCGCAAATCTTCTTTATCCTCTGAGCGAATTTTTGAAACTTCAGCTCGGTATAATTGTGGAAAAAGACGATTATGACAACAGTCAGCCTTCAATAGGCTCACCGCCTGGCACCAATAAAAAAAGAACAGACAAAATTTTCACCCCTTCTGTGGGAATTAACTACGTTGTCAATGACAATTTCAATATATTGCTCCAGTATCAGCATACGAGAAGCGATTCCAATATACCTATTTTTGATTATAAAAGAGATATTATTATGACAGGTGTGGAATATAGGTGGTAATTTTTAAATTGTAATCATAATTACATACTTTGTTTTCTTGTTGCTGTATATATTATTAAAATGACACTAAAAATATTTTTCGGAGGCTTTTAATGAATAAAAAGTTTTTTTTAATTTTTATATTTTCAATATTGTTAATTCCCTCTTTCTTGTTTGCCCAAATTGTAGGCACAATAGTTGAGAAAAAAGGACGGGTGGATGTGTTTAAAAGCGGCTCAAATTTTGCGGTGCCTGTTCATGTGGGTGACGCGGTTTATGTGGGAGATGTTTTCCGAGCAAAGAGCAACAGCTTTGCAAAAATTGAATTTACCAATAAGAACATTCTAAAAATATTTCAAAGGACAAAAGTTAAAATTGATAAATATATGCTTGACAATAAAAAAACCGAA
>CAZLFW010000035.1:0-9265 GCA_964559045.1 uncultured bacterium | reverse complement strand
TTTTTCCCTTTTTTCTTTTTTTACTACAGTAGTGGATAAATTAAACAAACCGTTTTTCAGAGAATAAAAAGCTTTCTCCTTTTCTGACAAAACGGAAATCTTTCCGTATTTACCGTCAAAACCGGGCTCAACAACTATTTTGTTTTCTCTCATGTTTTTTATGGCAACACTTAAAATCTCTCCGCCTGAATTTTTCAGAGAATCAAAATCAGCATCCTTCAGAACACTTAATTCGGTTCCGAATGCTTCAATTAAATTATTGTAAACTTTTTGAACTTTTTTGCTTTTGGGCCCCACATTTAAAATTTGCGATAAAATTTCAGATAACGGAACAACACTTTTAAATCGTTGCAAAGAATCATTCACACTCTCCCTGTCCGCAAGCTCCACAATTCGGTGATACACACCCATTGTCAATGCTTTACCGCAAACAGGACATTTATTGTTTAATGCAATTGCTTCTTCAGGAGTCAATCTCACGTTGCATTTTCTGTGACCGTCAAAATGATATTTGCCTTCCTCAGGGAAAAATTCCAATGTTTCAACTTTACGCTTATTCTGCAAAGCATCTCTTATACCTAAAAAGCTTTTTTCAGCTTCAATAATATTTGCCTCTCTGCATAAATTAGCCGGTGAATGAGCGTCCGAATTAGAAACAAGAGTAAATCTGTCAATGGCTGACCATCGCCAGTTCATGGGAGGATCGGATGAAAGTCCTGTTTCCAAAGCAAAAATATACTCAGTTAAATCTTCAAAGCACTCTTCTATAGAATCAAATCCGCTTTTGCTTCCGAACAAAGAAAACCAAGGTGTCCATATATGTGCGGGAATAAATATCACATTATCGTTAATTTCAAGTGCCATTTCAAGCAGAAATTTGGAATCCAATCCCAAAATGGGTCTGCCGTCGGAACGAATATTTCCTATTTTGTCAAGCTTGGCTGAAAATTTTTTGGCATCTTCCAACAGGGGAAACATTATAACATTATGAATTTTCCTAACCTTATCACCTTTTTTGTATATTGAGCTTATTTCGGTGCTTAAAATAAATTTGGTATTTATCCGAGAATTTTTAAGCTTTAGCAAACCGGTGCCAAGTTCTTCAAGCTGCTCTTCTATTTCCGACAACCAACCGGGATGCACAAAGTCTCCTGTTGCCACAACGTCGATTCCTTTTAATTTTGCAACTTCTCCAATAACAGGCAAAGTCATATCTTTTGAAGTTGCTCTCGAATATTTGGAATGTATATGAAAATCACAAACAATACTCATTAAAATATAAATCTCCTCATTGAAACATTTAATATCAGCCCTATCAAAGCGTATGAAACCACAAGAGATGTCCCGCCGTAACTCATTAAAGGCAAAGGTATTCCCACAACAGGCAATAAACCTATAACCATGCCTATATTAATAAAAAATTGCCATAAAAAAATGAATAAAGCTCCTATAACAATTAAAGCTCCGAAATTGTCCTTAGCTTTTTTTGAAACTTTTAAAATTAAAATAAAAAATAAAAAATAAACGGCAATTAAAACAACGGCACCTATAAATCCCCATTCTTCGGCAAACACGGAAAATATGAAATCGGTATGCTCTTCCGGAAGAAAATGAAGTTTGTTTTGCGTTCCATTCAAATAACCTTTGCCCAACAGTCTCCCCGAACCCACTGCAATTTTGGATTGAATAATATGATAGCCTGCTCCGAGAGGGTCCCTCTCGGGAAAAAGAAAAGTTAAAATCCTGTTTTTCTGGTATCCTTTTAAAAAATTCCACCCCACAGGCAGGACAACAAGACCTGCAACAGCTATTTTAAAAACAGAAGAAAAATTTATTCCCACAAAAATAATCATACTTGCAAAAACAGATAAAATAAGCAAACCGGTTCCCAAATCAGGCTGTTTAACAATTAAAACTACAGGAATAACTATTATCAAAATCAACTTTAAAATATCCAACAATTTGTATTTTTTCAAACTGTTCTCTTTTGAAAAAAACTTTGCAACAAGTATTATGGCGGTAAATTTGAAAAGCTCAGAAGGTTGAAATGTAAACCCTCCGAACGACAACCATCTTTGCGCACCGAGACTTTTCTTCCCTATAATCAAGACTGCAATTAAAAGTATAATATTTATTGTATAAATATAAGTTGCATACTCTTCCAAAAGAGAATAGTCAAATAACATAAAAATAATCATAACCGTAATTGCTATCATAAACCAAACCACCTGTTTTTTTGCATACAGCATTGATAATGCAGAGTTTCCCTGTGCTTCGTAATTTGCACTGTAAACTGTCACAATACCTATAAACGTAATAAATATCGCAACAAGAAGAAGTATCCAGTCAAAATTTTTTAAAAGCCTTCTGTCAATTCCAATCATACCTTTCCTTTTATTTGTATTTTTCGATGAAAAGAATTATTTTTTTTCATTTAATTTAAAATAATATTTAATAAGCTCTTTTGCAATGGGTGCAGCCACACTTCCTCCGTGCCCCGAATGCTCAACAAGAACAACAACAGCAAAAACAGGTTTCTCAGAAGGAGCATAAGCAGCAAACCAAGCATGGTCACGTTCTTTATATGGCAGTTTGTTTATATCTTTTACTCTTTTTTCACCTATTTTTTTTACCTGTGCTGTCCCAGTTTTCCCAGAATATTCAAAACCGTTGATTTTTACAGAATAGGCAGTTCCGTGTATTTCATTTACCACTTCTCTCAATCCTTCTCTAACAGTTGACAAAACCTTTAAAGGGATGTTAAGTTTTCTCAACACCTTTGGAGGAAATTTCTTAATTATTTCTCCTTTGGAATTGAGAATTGTATTGACAATTCTCGGCTCATAAATTGTCCCTCCATTTGCAATAGCCGAATAAACCACAAGCATTTGAAGGGGGGTCACCAATGTATATCCTTGCCCTATTGCCACCGGTGGGGTTTCTCCTGGATACCACGGAGAATTAAATGCCTTTAACTTCCATTCTTTTGAAGGCAACAATCCTTTTTTTTCTCCGGGTAAATCTATACCGGTTTTAAACCCCAAATTAAACTTGCTTCCTGTTTTATAAATATTGTCTATACCAACCCTGACGCCTAAGTCATAAAAAAACACATCACAAGACTCTTTAATGGCTCTTACAATACTTATTTTACCATGCCCGTATTTTTTCCAGCATCTGTATTTGGTATCACCAAGGATATATACTCCGTTACAAGTTACTTCTTCTTTTGAGTCAACAACTTTGTTCATTAATCCTGATATTGCGGTTATAACTTTAAAAGTTGAGCCCGGGGGATATAATCCTCCTATACCTCTATTGCTTAAAGGATGCAACGGACTATTTATTAATTTTTTCCACTCTGAAAAAGAAATTCCTTTGGCAAAAAGATTAGGGTCAAAAGATGGTGAAGAAACATAACAGAGTATCTCACCGTTATTCGGGTTCATGGCAATTACCGTGCCTGCTCTTTCATTAAGAAGGGAATATGCAAGCTTTTGCAAATCTTTTCTGATATTTAAAATAAGACTCATGCCTTGTTCTGGAAGCTTTTGAGAAATAACACGCAATTCCATTCCTTTAGCGTCAGCTTCAACGATCTTCTTTCCGCTTTTTCCTATTAGTAATTTATTGTATTCTTTTTCTATTCCCGATTTTCCGGTATAATCTCCCGGCAGAAGATTTTTGAAACGTTTTATATCATTTTTATCAGCTTCAAGAACGTATCCAATCACCGAAGCTGCACAATTTTTATACGGATAACTTCTAATAGGATCAAAATCCACATATACACCTGGCAAAAAATAAGAATAGCTCTCAATCTTGGATAAAATTTTCCAATTAAGATTTGATATTAATTTTATGGGAATATAAGACGGAACAGATTTGTATTTTTCCAAAACTCTTTTTAGAGATACAAAATCTCTCCCTGTTAATTTGGCAATTGTTCTTATCACATTATCCGTATTGTTTCCGTTTTTTTGAATATCCCTTCTATCAATATATAAGCTGAAACCGGGAATATTGTATGCCAAAATATTTCGATCTATGTCGTATATAATGCCTCTCAAAGGAGGAAGCCTTTTTATTCTTATTCTGTTTTTCTCAGAAAGGGTGAAAAGATAATCTCCTTTGATAATCTGCAAAAAAAACAATCTCAGCAATATTGCAAAACAAAGAAATGCTATAAAAACACAAAGGTTTAAATACTTTCTGCTGAATCTGAAAATATTTTCAGTTTTAACTTTCATTATTTTCTACATATTTTTTAAAAATTTTATCTAAAAAAAGGATGAATAGAGATGCTACCACTACATATACGGATAGGTAACCGTATATGCTTTTTTCAAAAGGGTTAAAGGAATAAAAGGAAAACATAACCGATAAAAAATATATTGCACCGAATTCCAAAAAATTAGTAAAAACGGTTATAATGGTTTTAAAAAACGTATTATTAAAAAATATTTTGTCTTTAAGCAAGTAAACAAGAAGAAAAATCCCTGATTTAAGGAAAATGTTAAGTCCGAAAATTTGATTGGTAAGAACATCTTCAAAAAATCCCACTATGGAGGCAAGAAAATATCCTCTGTATTTATCTTCTTCCCAAAATGCGTAATTAACAATTAATATTGTAAATAATTCCGGTTTTTTATTATCAAAAAATTGAAAGTTAAAAAGAGTTTGTTGCAACAAAATAATAAAAAACGAAAAAAACATCAAATATAGTGTTGTTTTACCCCATCTATTTTTATTCATTTCACTATTACCTGCACAAAACCAATGGAATATTTATTAAAAAAAGGTTTGACAACTGCCGATTTATACAATGTGTGTTTTTCCACGCGAATAACTGTCCCTACAGGGATGCCATAAGGAAAAATATTATTAAATCCCGAAGTAATAACCATTTCATTTAACCTGTATTCTCTGTTTGCCGGCAGATAGTTAACAATGCTGCAATTATTTTTACCTGTTAAAATACCGTGCTGTTCGGTGGATAAAAGTTTGACATCAATTTTCAAGCGAGGATCGGTAATTAACAGGACTTTTGCAGATGTTGTATAAGTCCTTGAAACTATCCCGATTACCCCGTTATAATCTACAACCCCCATTCCTTCTCTGATTCCGGAATTTTCCCCTTTATTGATTATAATTATATTTTGATACAGAGAATTACTTCCTCCTATTACCCTTGCGGTAATTTTTCGAAAAAAATGTTTTTCTTGAAATTCCAACATTTTTTTCAATTGAATATTTTCTCTCATTAAATACTTTAATCTGTTAATCTCTTCTTTCAGTTTTTTGTTTTCCTCACGCAACATAAAAACTTCGTTTTTCAAATCTTTTTTAGACTGCAAATCCTCTACAATTTTAGAACCGTAAGAGAGAAAAGTTTTATTTATTTGGAGAATCGGCTTGCTTAAAAAATATATCACCGATTCTCCGAGATTAATTCTCTGATGAGTTATTGAACCGTAAAACAGAAGAAAAGTATTTATAAATATTAATATTACAAAAAAAAATTTATTATTTTGCATTAATAATCAATTGAAACTTCTTTTAATAATTTTATGGTATCAAGAGCTTTACCTGCCCCTCTTACAACGCATGTAAGGGGTTCTTCCGCTATAATTACTGGAAGCCCTGTCTCCATTTTTATAAGCTTGTTCAAATTTTTCAGTAAAGCACCTCCTCCCGTAAGCACAATACCTTTTTCCGCTATATCACCGGAAAGCTCAGGAGGAGTATTTTCAAGAGTATTTTTAATCCCTTCCACAATGGGCATAATAGGCTCTTTCAAAGCATCTTTGACTTCTTTTTTGGAAATGACAACTGTTGTGGGAATACCGTTAATAAGGTCTCTTCCTTTTACTTCTTTCGTTTCCTGCTCGTCATTCTCTTCTTCAAATGCTGTGCCTATATCTATTTTAATTTCTTCAGCGGTTCGTTCTCCAATTGCAAGATTAAATTTCCTTTTCATATATTGAATAATGGCATTATCCATTTTATCGCCACCCACTCTCACCGATTTGGAAATAACAGTGCCTGCAAGTGAAATAACTGCAATCTCGGTAGTGCCTCCTCCAATGTCAACTACCATATTTCCCGTTGGCTCCGTAATGGGCAAACCTGCGCCTATTCCTGCTGCCATTGGCTCTTCTATTAAATAAACACCTCTTGCTCCCGCTGATTCGGCAGCTTCTTTCACAGCTCTCCTCTCTACCGGAGTAATACCCGAAGGAACGCAAATAATTACCCTCGGTCTAATAAAACCGCGTCGGTTATGAGCTTTCTGAATAAAATACCTTAACATTGCTTCTGTTACCTCAAAATCTGCAATTACGCCGTCTCTCATGGGACGAATGGCATTTATGTTCCCTGGAGTTTTGCCAAGCATATCCTTTGCTTCTTTGCCAACAGTTAAAATCTTCCTGCCGTTTCTTGTAACGGCAACTGCAACAACCGAAGGTTCGTTAACTATAATGCCTTTACCTTTACTGTAAACAAGCGTATTTGCGGTTCCAAGGTCAATAGCCAAATCATTAGAAAAAATACCCGCCACTTTATTAAAAATCATAATATACCCCTAATATGAATTATTTGATTATTTTTAAGGTTTAACCTTTTCAGTATAACCTAATTCAAAACTTAATGCAATTTATAAAGTTTGAAAATTTTTTAATTTTTCTGTTGAAGAATAAAATATTATTGTATATGAGACATATCATGTTTTTAGTATATAATAGTTTGATTATTCTTGCAACATTAATATTTTTGCCTGTTATAATCTTGAAAATAGCCTCAAATGAAAATTTAAGGCTCGGCTTGAAATCAAGATTTACAATATACCCGCAAAAATTCATTGATTCCTTGGATAATAATAATTTAATTTGGATACATGCCTCCTCAGTTGGAGAAGTAAATCTATCGGTTCAACTTGTAAAGTCGTTAAAAGAAAAAATGGGTGAAAACATTCGTTTTATAATTACCACAATGACTGTTACCGGTTTAAAAAACGCAAAGCAGGCAGGAGTTTTTCACTACACAACACTTGTTCCTTTTGATATTTCATTTTTGGTGAAAAGATTTTTTAGAATTTTTTCTCCTAAGATGATTTTAATTGCAGAAACCGAATTTTGGCCCAACATTTTCTTTTATGCAAAAAAAAACAAAACTCCTTTGCTGGTTTTTAATTGCAGAATATCTGACTCATCGGAAAAAAATTATCTAAAATTCAAGTTCTTTTTCAGAAAAGTGCTAAATCTCGCTCATTTTTTTCTTTGCCAAAACAATACAACTTGTGAGAGATTGAAAGCATTGGGAGTAAATGAAAAAAAAATTATTCTATCTAAAAATATTAAGTTCGACATTACATTTCCCGATTACGATAAAAACGAAATTTTCAAAGAATTTGGGATTTCACCTGAAAACAATCTACGGATAATTACAGCAGGCTCAACACATGCCAATGAAGAAGAAATATTGATTGATACTTTTATTGAAATAGAAAAAACATATCCTGAGCTGCTCCTGATTATTGCACCGAGGCACATTGAAAGGACACCTGAAATAGTTGATATATTAAAAAAAAGAAACATTACTTTTGCTTTATATTCAGAAAACGTAAAATATGACCCTAAAGTTTTAATACTTGACCAAATAGGATATCTTGCCAAAGCTTACTCT
This sequence comes from uncultured bacterium, assembly GCA_964559045.1. GTDB lineage: Bacteria > DYJV01 > DYJV01 > DYJV01 > DYJV01 > CAZLFW01. Next base: position 1,579 of record CAZLFW010000035.1, on the reverse strand, counting down.
GTTTCAAATGTATGTTTCATAGGAGGAAGTCTTATATTAAGGGGAGGACATAATCCTTTGGAAGCTGCATACTTCAAAAAACCGATTATATCAGGGAGAAATATTTTTAATTTCTCCGAAATATACAAAATGCTCGAAAAAAATAACGGTGCTGTTTTAATAAATAATTCGGAAGAATTAAAAGATGAAATGTTAAAAATTTTAAAAAATAAAAAGTATGCGGAAAAAATTGCATTAAATGCCTACAAGGTTTTATCGGAAAACAAAGGAGCTTTGAAAACAACGGTAAATTATATTTTAAAATGTTTATATTAAAAATTGCATCATACATTTTTCTTTTTTTTGTAAAACTGAGAATTTTTCTCTATAAAACCGGAATTATAAAATCTTTTAAGCCTAACGGCACAAAAATCATCTCAATAGGCAACATATCTCTCGGCGGCACAGGCAAAACACCTACAACAATTGCCATAGGAAAAAATTTAATTCAAAAAGGTTACAAAATAGCTGTTTTGCTTAGGGGATACAAAAGAAAACAGCAAAACAAAACGGTTATTGTTCATAACGGAGAAAAAATTTCCGCAGATATTAATCAGGCAGGAGATGAAGCGCTGCTTTTAGCTGATAAATTAAAATGCCCCGTTGTTGTTTCAAAAAACAGAGTTAAAGGCGCCAACTTAATCAAAGAACGCTTTAACCCTGATTTTATAATACTTGACGACGGTTTTCAACATTTGAAATTAAAAAGAGATAAAGACATTGTTTTATTAACACAAAAATCACTGAAAAAAGATATACGCATTTTGCCTGCGGGAAGATACAGAGAGCCTTTGTCCCACATAAAGAGAGCTCATACGGTTATTATAACTAAAATTTTCGATTATAAAACCATAAGAGCAGATGCGGTGAAACTTAAAAACATAACCGGCAAAACAATATATTTAAGTGATACCAAGTTAATATCTTTTTTAAACGTAAGAACAGGTGAGAAAATTTCACCTGAAAACCTTTACAGAAAAGAGTGCGTTATTTTCTGCGGCTTGGCTCAGCCTGAATACTTTGAAACTATGCTAAGGGATAAAGGAGTTAAAATAGTAAAAAAATTTGAATTTCCGGACCACCATTCATACAGGAAAAAAGATTACAAAAAAATTAACAAATTCAAAAAATATCCTGTAATAACCACAGAAAAGGATATTGTTAAAATAAATGTCAAAAAAATAGAATCAGATATTCTTTTAACTGCAAACATTGAGGTAACATTTCATAAACCCTTTGATTCAAAATAAAATCACTGAATAAAGACCTTTGCACAATAAAATATAACAAAATTTCATAACCCAAGTTCGTCAAAAAATATGAGAAAACGAGGAAATTTTGCAGATTTGCATTTGTAACATATTGAAATAATTAAATATGAAAATCCGAATCTCAATGTAGTGTTGGATATATTTATCTTTAACCTCGCATCTATGATATTATATATCTATGTTTATCAGAAAAGTTAGAAAAACAGATCATAACTCTAATAAAAATTATTTCTATTACCAATTAGTTGAAGCTTTCAGAACTCATAAAG
>CAZLFW010000034.1:0-10112 GCA_964559045.1 uncultured bacterium | reverse complement strand
TTCTATACTATTCTCATCGTAGCTGTATTACCTGTCCTCTTATTCTACATCATTGTCTATGATCTCTTTCTTCTTTCAAAAAACGGAGAAAGCTATTATCACCTTAATTTACTCTTGTCAATATTATTTTTTATCTTTTTTTTATTTAATAACTTTTTTTAATGTTAAACCTATTTCAGCAGGAGTTTTTGCAACTTCTATACCTGCATTTTCAAGAGTTTTAATCTTTTCCGCAGCAGTTCCTTTGCCACCTGAGATAATTGCTCCTGCATGTCCCATTCTTCTTCCTGGAGGAGCTGTCTGTCCTGCTATAAAAGCAACAACAGGTTTTTTGAAACTCTCTTTAATATAAGCAGCAGCTTCTTCTTCTGCTGTTCCGCCAATTTCACCTATCATAACCACAGCCTCAGTCTCTTCATCCTCATTAAATAATTTGAGAATATCAACAAAATTGGAGCCTATAATGGGGTCTCCTCCTATTCCGATACAAGTTGACTGCCCGAAACCTACCTCGCAAATTTGACTAACAGCTTCATAAGTCAATGTGCCGCTTCTTGAAATTACTCCGATACTCCCCTTTTTATGAATAAATCCCGGCATAATCCCAACCTTTGCTTCTTCGGGAGTTATTACTCCGGGGCAATTGGGACCAATCATTATAGCCCCTTTATTGCTAATATAATTTTTTGCTTTTATCATGTCAAGAACAGGAATACCTTCGGTTATGCAAACTACAAGCTCCACACCGGCATCAGCAGCTTCCATTACTGCATCAGCGGCAAAAGGTGGCGGAACAAAAATAAGCGAAGTATTTGCCCCTGTTTCTTTAACAGCTTCATCAACAGTATTAAAAATGGGAACGGAATTTTCAAATTTCATCCCTCCTTTACCCGGGGTAACACCTGCAACAATTTTGGTGCCGTATTCCATACAAGCTTTTGCATGAAACGAACCCTCATTACCTGTAATGCCTTGAACAACAACTTTACTATTTTTATTTACAAGAATACTCATAATTTCCTCCGAAAAATTTTTTAACCTGCTAGTTCAACAGCCTTTTCAGCTGCTTCTTTCAACCCTTCGGCAGTGTAAAAAGACAAGCCGGACTCTTCTATAATTTTACGTGCTTCTTCTGCATTGGTTCCTTGAAGCCTGATTACCACAGGAACATTTATGTCTACTATTTTGGAAGCTTCCAATATACCGTTGGCAATTCTGTCACATCTTACAATACCGCCGAAAATGTTAACAAGAACAGATTTCACGTTTTTATCATTTAAAATTATTCTAAAAGCATTTGCAACAGCCTCAACATTTGCACCTCCGCCAACATCAAGAAAATTGGCAGGTTCTGCGCCTGCATATTTAATAATATCCATTGTTGCCATTGCAAGTCCCGCTCCGTTAACCATACATCCCACATTACCGTCAAGTTTAATATAGCTCAAATTATATTTACTTGCTTCAATTTCCATTGGCTCTTCTTCGTCAAAATCTCTCAATTCAAGAATATCCTTATGCCTGAACAAGGCATTGTCATCAAAATTAATTTTGGCATCCAGAGCCATTATTTTATTGTCACCTGTTACTATAAGCGGATTAATCTCTGCAAGAGAGCAGTCTTTTTCAATGAATGCCTGATAAAGTCCTGAAACAAATTTGGAAAATTCCCTAACCAAGCCTTTGTCAAAGCCAAGTTTGTATCCTATTTTTGTAGCCTGAAACGGTCTTAATCCCACACAATTATCAACATATTCCTTTAAAATTTTTTCCGGAGATTTTGAAGCCACTTCTTCTATTTCAACTCCACCCTCTTCACTTGCCATTATAACAACTGCATTTCTGCTTCTATCAACAACCATACCGAGATACAGTTCTTTTTTAATATCAACACCCTGCTCTATCAGTAACCTTTTCACTTCTTTGCCTTCAGGTCCTGTTTGGTGGGTAACCAATTTGGAAAAAAGAATCTCTGATGCAGCTTTGTAAGCCTCTTCAGCTCCTTTTACAACTTTAACTCCACCTGCTTTGCCCCTTCCGCCTGCATGAATCTGGGCTTTAACAACTACTGTCTCACTTCCAAGCTCTTCCACAGCTTTTTTCAACTCATCAAGAGAAAAAACAACTCTTCCTTCGGGAACAAGCACACCGTAATTTTTAATAATATTTTTTGCCTGATATTCATGAATTTTCATATCCCCTCCAAAAAATTTTATACAAATTGTATACAATATTTGCTTTATATAGTCAACTACATATTTTTATCTGCCATTTTTTTTATAATAAGATTTTTTATCCCTTTTTCATAAATTTCATTTACTGTCACTTTAAAACCGTCAATCTCTATAAGTTCACCCTTTTCAGGCATTCTCCCAAGCTCTTTTATAATGAATCCGCCTATGGTATCATAAGGGCCGTCCTCTATTTTCAAATTAAGTTCGTCTTCTATATCTTCAATGGAGGTTTTTGCATCCACAAGAAAAGTATCAGGTTCTACGTTTAATATTTTACGCGTATCCTCTTCATTGTATTCATCTTCCAAATCTCCGATTATCTCTTCAACAATATCAATTAGCGTAACCATTCCTGAAACTCCGCCGAATTCATCCACAACAACTGCTATTTTAACTTTCTTTTCTTTAAATTCTTTCAATAACGAAGGAATTTTTTTTGTCTCAGGAACGAAAAAAGGCTCTTTCAGAACTTTTTTCACATTGAACAAATCATTGTTAAACACTGAAAAACTCAATAAATCTTTAGAATAAACTATCCCTATAATATTATCAATATTTCCCGAATAAACAGGAAGCCTTGAAAATTTGTATTTATCAAATACTTTTATCAGGTCATCACGTTGAATATCATCACTTACGGTAATCATCTCCGTCCTCGGAATCATTATTTCCCTGACTATTGTATCTGAAAAATGAATTACATTTTTTAAAATTTCCTGAATATCTTTACTAATATAATTTTTTAAATGCAGATATGTTATTAAATCGTTAAGTTTTACATCAAGGTTTCCTGTTTCTTCCAAAGCTTTTAAAATTTCATACGGGTTCTTAGGCATTTTTTATAAAATCCTCAATAAATTTATTTAATTCATCGGGTATTTTAGAAATTTTAAATTCGGAATTCACACAAACAAGTAAAGTATAACCTGAAAAAACATGAACACCTTCATTGTAAATTTCATAATCTACAATAAAATTGGTCTTTTTTACATTTCTTAAAGAAACTTGAACAGTAATGGTGTCTCCGTAAAAAACAGGCTTTAAATAATTGCATTCCGCTTTTCTAACTGCAAGAAAAATCCCCTGTTCATGCAATGTTTTTGAAAAAATTGCAGACTGGTCAAAAAAATCAGTCCTCGCTTTTTCCAAAAAGTCCAAATATCTTGCATAATATAGGACTCCCCCGGCATCTGTATCTTTATAATATATTTTGTAAGAAAATTTATCTGAAACACTCATTGAAAAAAGAAAGGCTGTATATAGCATACAGCCTTAATTAAATATTATTTCTGTTTTAAAGGAAACGAGTTTATTCCTGCATAAACTCCGGCGTCTTCCAACTCCTCTTCTATTCTCATAAGCTGATTGTATTTGGCTACTCTGTCCACTCTGCATGGAGCTCCTGTTTTCAATTGACCAGTATTCATTGCAACTGTAAAGTCTGCAATTATAGTATCTTCTGTTTCACCTGATCTATGGGAAACAAGACATGTATAACCTGCTTTTTTAGCCATTTCAATTGCTTCTATGGTTTCTGTAAGTGTACCTATCTGATTTAACTTAATTAATACCGAGTTTGCAACACCCATATCAATGCCTTTTTTAATTCTTTTCGTATTGGTAACAAAAATATCGTCTCCTGTAAGTTGAACCTTACCCCCTAACCTATCGGTTAAAACTTTCCAACCGTCCCAATCATCTTCTGCCAAACCGTCTTCTATAAAGACAATAGGATATTTCGAAATCATTTCTTCATAAAAATCAACCATTTCCGAAGCGGATTTCACTGAACCTTCTGCTGATAAATTGTATTTACCGTCTTGAAAAAATTCACTTGCAGCTGCATCTATACCAATGTAAATATCCTCTCCCGGCTTGTAGCCCGCTTTTTCAATAGCATTCACAATCACGTCCAAAGCTTCGAAATTGGAGCTTAAGTTAGGTGCAAATCCGCCTTCGTCTCCCACAGACGTTGCAAGTCCTTTTCCCTGTAATACTTTTTTCAAAGTATGATAAGTCTCGGAGCACATTCTAACCGCTTCCCTGAAACTCTCGGCTCCTGTAGGAGCTATCATAAACTCCTGTATGTCAACGTTGTTGTCAGCGTGTTTTCCGCCGTTAAGAATATTCATCATGGGAGTGGGGAGTATATGAGCATTAACCCCGCCTATATAATTATACAAAGGAACTCCGAGAAAATCCGCACCAGCCCTGGCACATGCAAGAGAAACTCCGAGAATTGCATTTGCACCTAATTTTTCTTTTTTTTCGGTTCCGTCCAACTCCAGCATAAATAAATCAATATGCCTCTGAGATAAAACATTCATTCCTTCTATCTCCGGAGCTATAAGTTCATTTACATTGTCAACTGCTTTCAATACACCTTTTCCCAAAAACCTTTCGGCATCGCCATCCCTTAGTTCAAGAGCTTCATGCTCTCCAGTTGAAGCACCTGAGGGAACTATCGCCTTTCCGAAAGCTCCGGATTCAGTATAAACTTCCACTTCTATTGTGGGATTCCCCCTTGAATCCAAAACTTCTCTTGCAAAAACATCTTCAATGTAAGGCATTTTACCTTCTCCTTTCTAAATTATGGTATGAAAAGAAACATTCTTTTCTAAGAGCCGTCCTGAGATTTCTCTTTGTAAACAGTTGCTATGCTGATAACTTCAATGCCAGCATCTTTAAGAGCTTTTTTAATTTCACTCTCCTTTGCATCTTTTGTTTTAACAATAAAATTTACCAATTGAGACATATTAAAAATCCTCCTTGAAATTAGGTTTAAAAGTAAGCACAGGACATTTTGCCATTTTAACCACTTTCAACGCAACACTACCCAAAATAAAAGAAGGCAATCCCGTTCTTCCGTGCGTAGGTATAATTATAAGCTCCGCTCCTATTTCTTCAGCGTAATCCAAAATTTCTTGATATGCTGTCCCGTTTTTTATTGCTTTATGTATTACAAAATCATACTTTTTGAACCGTTCTTCATATTTTCTCAAATATTCTTTCAAAAGATTTTCATGTTGAACAAACAAGTCTTCTGGCACATTAAGGTCCGATAGACCTGTATGATAAATCTCCGACACTGTCAATAAAAAAATCTCACTATTATACTTACTTGCAACATCAATTAAAATAGCCAAATCTTCATCACTTAAAATTTCTCCGCTTACGGGAAATAAAATTTTTTTAAACATGTTAACCTCCTTTTCGGTGAAGCTGTATTTTTAAAGCATTTTGAATCGGTAATTTTTGGGAATAACAACAATCCCTTCTTCTGTTACTGTAAATCGTTTTCTGTCTTTTTCCAAATCATAGCCTATTTCTTCCCCTTCAGGTATTCTAACGTTTTTATCAACAATTGTATTTTTTAATCTTGATTTTCTTCCCACATTAACATTTTCAAACAAAATACACTTCTTAACGTAAGAAAAACTGTTTATACGAACTTTCGGAGACAATACGGAATCTTCAACTCTTCCTCCGCTGACAATAACTCCGTCGCAAATTATGGAATCCAAAGCTTGTCCCACTCTCTCTTCCCTAACATTTGCAAAAACAAATTTAGCAGGAGGAGATTGAATGTTATATGTTCTTATGGGCCATTCTTCTTCATATAAATTGAATTTAGGCTCAACAAAAGCCAAATCGAGATTTGATTCAAAGTAAGCTTTAATTGTCCCCACATCTCTCCAATAATCGGAATCACCTGCAATTCTGTTTTTATTAAACGGATAGCAGAACACTCTGAAACTGTTTATCATTGAAGGGATAATGTCTTTTCCGAAATCATGAGAACTATCTTTATTATTAGCATCGTCTATTAAAATTTCTTCCAAAACTTTTGCCGAAAAAATATAAATACCCATTGATGCAAGGCATTTCCCTTTTTGTCCCGGAATTTCTTTGGGATTATCCGGTTTTTCCTCAAAACCTACAACTCTATATTTTGGAGATATTTCCATAATCCCTAAACCTTTTGCTTCGTCTTTACTGACTTCAACAGCTGAAATTGTAAGGTCGGCATTGTTTTCAATATGAAACTCCAACATTTTTTTATAATCCATTTTGTAAACATGGTCTCCAGACAGAATCAGTATATGCTCCGGCTTGACAATACTGTCTCCAAAAAGATTAAGATTCTGATATATAGCATCTGCTGTGCCTTGATACCATTCTTTATTAATCCTCATTTGAGGCGGAATGGGAACGATAAACTCATCTATTTCAGGACTTAAAATTAACCAAGCTCTTCTTAAATGAGCATTTAATGACAAAGATTTGTATTGCGTCAAAACAAAAATTTTTTTCAAACCGGAATTAATACAATTAGACAAAGTAAAATCTATGATTCTGTATTTACCTCCGAAAGGAACCGCAGGCTTTGCACGTTCATAGGTGAGTGGAGCAAGTCTTGAACCCACACCACCTGCCAAGATAAAAGTTAATACTTTTTTCAACATAATGTCTCCTTTTGTAAAGCAAATTCATTTTAAAGTAAAAATTAACGACACTCTTTTATTTTTCATTCTCTGTCTTTTTTTCAGCTCTAACCTTTTATTACTGCAACAGGTTTGAGCCGAACCGCTTTTTTAAGTAAACCGCAATTCTCCATAACCATAATAACATCATCAATATTTTTATAAGCTTCTGGAACTTCTTCGGCAATTGTCCGTTTACTTTTTGCAAGAACGGTAATTCCAGACTTTTCCATACTTAGAACTATCTCATTTGCATTGAATTTTTTCAGAGCTTTCCTTCTGCTTAAAGCCCTTCCTGCACCGTGACACGCGCTTGAAAAGGTTTCCGTTGCAACTTTTTCGGTAGGAAAAAGAAGATATGAGCCTGTGCACATATCACCGGGGATAATCACCGGTTGCCCTGTTCTTTTATAAACAGAAGGAAGATCTTTGCTAAAAGGAGGTTTTGCATTAATCGCTCCTTTTCTGTGAATAATAAAATCACTTTCGATTTTCGCAATATTGTGAGACACATCATATATCTGAGAAAGCCCCAATGATTTGGGAGATATATTCAAAGCGTTCATAATCGCTCTTTCTATTAACTCCTTTATAATCTGCCTGTTTGCCCACGCAAAATTTGCAGCAGCATTCATAGCATTAAAATAGCCGATTCCTTCCTCGGAATTAAAAGGACATGCCAAAAGCTGAGTGTCAGGCGGAGAATATTGAAATTTAGATTTAGCCTTTCTGATTCTATTCAGAAAATCATCGCAAACCTGATAACCGAAACCTCGGGATCCTGTATGAAACATTATTAACAGCATATCTTTTTCTATGCCTAAAGTCTCACATAAGTGCTTATCGTAAATTTTATCTGCAATGTCTATTTCAATAAAGTGATTTCCAGAGCCTAAGGTGCCTAACTGGCTAATACCTCTTTCAACGGCACGTTTGGAAATAAACTCAATCCCTTCATTTTCAACACAGCCTCTCTCTTCGGTTAACTCAATATCTTCATTTGTCCCGTATCCGTTATTTACAGACCATTTGGCTCCTTTTTTTAATACTTTTTCAAATTCTTTTAATGAAATGCTTTTAATGGCGTTTTTAGAGCCCACACCAGAGGGAACCGCATTGAAAATATGAACCGCAATATCTTTGATTTTTACTTTTACGTCATTGAAAAAAAGATTTGTTTTTAGCAGTCTCACACCACAATTAATATCGTATCCAACTCCTCCCGGAGAAATATATCCGTCTCTCTTATCCACTGCTGCAACTCCGCCTATTGGAAATCCGTATCCTTCGTGAATATCTGGCATTGCAAGGGAATAATTGCAAATCCCCGGTAAAGTCGCAACGTTTCTCACCTGCTGCAAGCTTTGGTCCTCTCTGATTTTTAACATTAATGAATCACTTGCATAAATTCTTCCCGGAACAAGCATATTCCCGGTTTTCGGAATTTCCCATATATTTTCGGATATTTTAATAATTTCCAACTTTTTTCTCCCACATTGAATATATCTCTTCAACAAACATTTTTGTGGAATGAGGACCGTCAGTTGTAATTATGTTACCGTCAATTTCAATTGAAGCACCTGTAAAATAAGCCCCCAAATCTTCAAGAATATCTTTTTCTTCAATCCAAACCGTTGCTCTTTTGTTTTTCAAAACTCCGGCATAAGCAAGAGTTACGGGAGATTTGTAAGAAGCAGCTATAATTTTTTTGGCACTGTTGGCTTTTTTTAGAAACATGTGCAATTTTTCATCTTTCCAAAACACATCTGACCCTGTTCCACCAACAAGAATAATTACATCATACTCTTCATGAACCAACTCGTCTATTGAGGTGGAAACATTGACAGTGGTGCCGTTCATGCCTCTTGCCTTACCTGTTTTATTGGATGCAACAGTAATTTGAAAATCTTTTTCTCTAAAGAATTGGAAAGGGATATTAAACTCTTCGTCTCTGAAATTATAGTGCGCAATAAGAATTGCCAATTTACCGCCCATTATTGATAATACCTCCTTAATATTTTAAATAAATCAAAAATATGCATATCCCTTACAAAAATCAAAATTTGGGACAAACTAAAAAAATGAAAATCTATTCTGTCCAAGGTTCGAAATTCAAAACAGTGCAACAATAATTGATTACGGCTCTCACAAATATCATCTAAAGTTTATTTAACACAATTTTTAAAAAATTTCTATTTTATCAAATTTTTTTTTAATATTCTGTAATTAAAATCACATTATATAAATTTCTCCTTGCTTTTTTCGAATATTTTTATTATTTTTTAATTAGATACATTTTACTACTTTAAATTAAAATGAAACTTGTTAAAATACAATGGTCAAACTAAACATTAGGTAAAAACATGCTAATAGATATAGTAAAAAAAATCAACAAATTTGAACCTAAAATCAGAGATGTGCTACTCGACATATTGGACGAAATTGAAGAGCAAAAAAAATATTATGAACAAACCGTAACAAAAATAGAATTTAATGATTTAAGAAAAAATAGTAGAAGAGCTTGCTGAAGCTCAGAAAATAACTGAGAAAAAAGTGGAAAAACTTGCTGAAGCTCAAATAAAAACAGAAGAAGTTGTTAGAAAATTAGTAAAAGATATGTCAGAAGTTAAGACAAAATTAGAAGGATTAAGCGATAGTGTTGGATACGGTTTAGGAGATAAATTAATACCTTTTATGAAATTCTTTATAAAAAATCAATACAATTATAAGGTGAATGTTGTTGACAGACGCAATATTATATATCCAGACGGTAAATTTGACGAAATAAATCTTTACATAGAAGCTGAAAAAGATAGCAAGCCTGTATTAATCATAGGAGAATGCAAAGCTAAACCTGGAAAAAAAGATATAAAAAAATTTTTAAAACTCAAAGAGAGAGTTGCCAAATATTTCAACAAAGAGGTTAAAGGTTTTATAGTAGGCTACACATATCATCCCGAAGTTGAAAAATATTTAGAAAAGACAAAAGATATAGACTGGTTTAAAACATTTGAAATAGAAAGAATAGCTGAAAAAAGCGAATAGATATCAAATTATCCTTTATAATAAATCAATGCTATTTTAACAGCTCCTATTCCAAAATTTTTACCTGTAAATAGATAATAAAAAACTGCATCACCAAAGATACTGTGCAAAACTATTATTTATTATCAAAAAGTTCATCATTTTGGACATTGGACTTTGAACTAATTTTGTTTTGAACTTGATATTTCTAATTTTTTCGGATTTCGTATTTCGATATTCGGATTTATTTAGGATTTAGTAGTTTTAAACAATTAATTACCACTAATTACAATGAATTACTATAAATTATGATATGTTATAACTTTGAACGAATTATATTGTATCACGTTTCACGTTGATATGTTTTGAA
>CAZLFW010000033.1:0-7294 GCA_964559045.1 uncultured bacterium | reverse complement strand
TAAATGAAGCGAATTTTCACACATTATTTTATTTAATGGTAAATGCTGGAGGCACACCGGCAGATATTGAGCTACTCACAAGTGAAGGCAGAATTGATATGGTGGTGAAGTTAAAGGATAAGATATACATAATGGAGTTTAAATGCAATCAAAGCGCAGATAAGGCAATAGAGCAGATAAAGGAGAAGGATTATATATCAAGGTTCAAATTTCAAGGTTTAGAGTTGTATATATTGGGAATAAATTTTGATACAGATAGTAGAAATATTTCTGAATACAAATATGAAATTTCTATTTAAAAATTACAGGAGATAGCCATGGCAAATGAGAAAAAGTTACAATGTTATGGTTTTGTTTATAAAGTTATTAACTCAAGTTTCGCACCTAATAAATTAGAGTTAAGTATAAGAAATTATGAGAAAAAAGGTGAAAAAGTCTCCTTTTTTTATTTTTTCATTGCATTTTATTTTTTTCCTTGAATTTTAATGTTGATAAAACAAAAAAAATTACTGATGATTCTGTTGAAATTGACGTTGCAATTAAAGATGACACCGTCATCTCAAAATCTGTTTCCGCTGCTAATTTTCAGGTTCCCGATATTAAAAAATTTCGTCCCGTTAAAAAATATAATGAAGATTCTCTTTTCATTCCGAATAAACAGGTGAAACATTATGAGGAAAATATTTCCTTTAAAAAGAATCTATTAACCGTTCCGTCAAATATCCCTAAATTTATAAACGAACATAAGAGTTCCGTTGTCGGTAAAAAGGTATCTAATGCTCCGAAGCAGAACGATAAGCTGCTTTCAAAGAACAATAGGCAAAGCTTATACAAACATTTGTTAACCAACTATTTGAAATCTGTTAGAGCTATTATAGACAAGCATAGGAATTATCCTATATTAGCAAGGAAAACTGGTGTTGAAGGAGTTACCTTGTTGATGTTTGTTTTAAACAAAAACGGAAAAGTTTCAAATGTTAAAATTCTAAAAACATCAGGTTTTAAAATTCTTGACAAAAGTGCTGTTAGAGCTGTAAAAAGTTCCGAGCCTTTTCCTGAAATTCCGAAAAAACTACATAAAAATGTTTTGAAAATAAGGTTGAATATGGTATTTAAGCTTGATTAAATTGTTTTAAAGTTAATTATTTTATATATAGTGAAATAATTAATTTTGCAAACAATTGACAATTTTTTAAAATTGTAATAACAATTTATATTATTAATCAATTTTTTTAATATAAAAATTAAATTATACACATTGTTCTGACATATTTTTAAAGGAGCTGTTAAACATGTTAAAAAAAATAACTGTGGTTTTTATTGTTTTTGTAAGTTTATTTATTTCAAATATTTTACTTTTTGCTGATTCTGATATGCAATCATCTGGTTTGGAAGATGAATTTTCCTATTCTGAGGAGATAGTTGACGACCCGCTTGAGCCATACAACAGAGTAATTACATCATTTAACGACAGTTTATATTTTATTGTTTTAAATCCCACTGCAACAGGATATAGTGCTGTTGTTCCAGAGGGTTCAAGAATAGGTATACGGAATTTTTTTCATAATATTATGTTTCCCATACGTTTTGTAAATAACATTCTTCAATTGAAATTTGCAAAAGCAGGTATTGAAACAGCACGTTTTTTAATAAACAGCACAATGGGATTTGTAGGATTTCTTGATCCTGCAAAGTCCTGTTTTTGTCTGGAAACTCCTGACGAAGATTTCGGACAAACTTTGGGGTTTTATAAAATAGGCAGCCTCTTTCATATAGACTGGCCTTTTATAGGTCCTTCCAATTTTCGAGACAGTGTAGGTTATGTGGGGGACTTGTTTTTAAATCCCATAAATTACATTCCGAATATGTGGATTGTCATGGGAATTCACATATTTGAAAAAATAAACCAGACTTCACTTCATTTGGGTGAATATGAAAAACTTAAAAAAGAATCCGTTGATTATTACCTTCAAATAAGAGATTCATACGAGCAGTTCAGAAAAAAAGAGATTAAGGAGTAAATAACATGAAAATATTAAGATTTGTTTTGGTTAGTTTTATTTTATTAATAGGTTTCTCTGTTTTATCAGCAGACAATGATACAGCTTCTATTGTTGAGGACCTGATTAAATCGAAAACCGACAAAGCTGTTCTCCTGATAAAAGATAAAAAACTGAAAGAAGATGTGAAAAAGGAAAAAATTTTTCAATTGGTGAGTCCCCTGTTTGATGTTAAAATAATGGCAAAATTAACCTTAGGCAAAAAATATTGGCCCAAGTTAACAGATGAGCAGAAAAAGAAATTTATAGAGCTTTTCAGTAAAAGAATTAAAATGGTTTACCTTGACAGGGTTACAATTACAGGTAATTTGAGTGTTACATATAAACCCGCTTTTATGAAAGGAAAAAGGCGTGTTTTTGTTCCCTCTGTATTCTCCTCAAATGGCAAAGATTTTTCTGTCCTCTTCAAATTGTGGAGATCGGGTAAAGAATGGAAAATATATGATGTGGAAGTTGAAGGGGTGAGTATTATAAGAACCTACAGATCTCAATTTTACGATATATTAAGTAAAGGAACAATTGACGACCTGTTTAAAAAACTTGAAAATGCCACTGCGAATAAATGAAAAATAAGTTTTTAAAAGGGCGCGACTTTTTTGACAAGGTCATTCTGGAGCATCCCCTTATTACCATATTTGTTTTTTTGGCTTTTATTCTATTTTTCTCATATCATGCAAGAGACTTTAGGATAGATGCCTCTTCGGAAACCTTATTAAACGAAAACAATAAGGAACTTGAATATTACAGAACTATTTCCAAAAGATACGAATCTAAAGATTTTATAGTAATAACTTATAAACCTTACAGTAATAATCTCTTTTCCCGTAACGTCCTTAATGACATAGGTAAGCTTCGTAACGAGCTTAAAAAGCTAAAACGTGTGGAAAGTGTTGTTACAATTCTTGATGTTCCTTTGATTGAAACAGCACATTCAATGAATATTAAAGACCTTACCAAGAAAATACCAACTCTCGAATCGTCTGACATTGACATAAATCTTGCTAAAAAGGAGTTCAAAAACAGTCCGTTATACAGAAATCTTCTTGTTAGCCCTCAATTGGACGCCACTGCTTTACAGGTGATTATGAAGCCGAATAAGAGATATATTAAACTCCTTAATAAAAGAAGCGAACTTGCAAAAAAGATGAAAAAAGGTGTTGCATCGGAGAAGGATAAGGCTGAATACAAAAAATTAAAAATTGCAATTAGGAACTGTGTTGATTCCATAAACGATTTGAGACATAAAGACATATCAAAGATTCGCTCCATTGTTAAAAAATACAGTGATAATGCCAAATTAATACTTGGCGGAGTTCCTCTTATTGCAGACGACTTAATATTATTCATTAAAAACGATTTAAAGGTTTTTGGTGTCGGTGTTTTTATTTTTATGCTGTTTACTTTGATAATATCCTTTGGAAAGATACGGTGGGTGATATTGCCCATGCTTTGTTGTGCTTTTGCTGTTGTTGTTATGATGGGAATACTCGGAATTTTTGACTGGGAAGTAACTGTTATCTCTTCAAATTTTATATCTTTGCAATTGATTTTAACCTTGTCTATAGCAATACATCTCATTGTAAGATATGAAGAGTTTCATTCCGAGGACCCTACAATTCCCAACAGACCTCTTATAAAAAATACAATCGAGGATAAATTCCTGCCATGTTTATATACCACTCTTACAACAATAGCAGGATTTTCTTCTTTGCTTCTTTGTGAGCTTAAACCTGTGAGAACTTTCGGTTGGATGATGAGTGTGGGACTTCTTGTGTCGCTTTTGCTTACGTTTATATTTTTTCCTGCTCAAGTTATGCTCTTGAAAAAAGCTTCACCATTGAAAAAGAAAAAAGTCCGTTTTCCCCTTATCGCTGTTTTAACGCGATTTGTAAAAGGTAACGAGAAAAAGATAATTGCGTTGAGTTCAGTGGTAATAGTTTTAAGTGTAATAGGTATTTCAACGTTAAAAGTTGAAAACAGTTTCATAGATTATTTCAAACATTCAACAGAGATTTACAGAGGCTTAAAATTTATAGACCAAAAGCTTGGAGGCACAACACCTTTTGACGTGATATTAAAATTCAAAGAAGAGGCTGTTGAAAAAGAAATGCGCACTCAAGACAATGACGATGATTTATTTGAAGAGTTTGACAACACTGAGCATAACAAACCAGAATATTGGTTCACAAATTCCAAAGTAGACTTGATTAAAAAAGTTCATGATTATTTGAACAGTTTGCCACATATTGGTAAAGTTCTTTCATTGAAAACACTTCTGAAAGTTGTTGAAAAAATAAATAATGGAAAGCCTCTTGATAACTTTGAACTTGCCCTTTTATACAAAGAATTGCCTAAAAAAACAAAAGATATGATTCTTAAGCCGTATGTGTCCATTGAGCATAATGAAGCTCACATTGTTGCACGTGTAAAAGATTCTGATAAAAATTTAAGAAGAAACGAACTTTTAAATAAAATAAAGTATGATTTTACACATAAGCTTGGTTTGACAAAAGACATGTTCAATATTACAGGAATTCTCGTTCTTTACAACAATATTTTACAGAGTCTTTTCAAATCCCAAATTTTAACTCTCGGTTTCACAATATTGCTTTTAATGTTAATGTTTCTTATTTTGTTCAGATCTTTAAAAATTTCGTTAATAGCTATTTTCCCAAATGTTTTACCTGTTTTATTTGTGCTCGGGTTTATGGGCTGGGCAAATATTCATCTTGACATGATGACAATAACCATTGCAGCAATAACTATGGGCATAGCAGTTGACGATACGATTCATTACATACACAGATTCGAGCAAGAATTCAACAGAAGTGGAAATTATTTGCAGGCAATGTTTAAGTGCGGTGAAACAATTGCTTATGCAATGTTTTACACATCTCTTGTAATTACAGTGGGATTTTCGATTCTTGTATTCTCAAATTTCATCCCCACAATATATTTCGGGCTTTTAACCGGCTTGGCAATGATAGTGGCATTAATTGCCAATATCACTCTGCTGCCCGCCTTAATTATTATTTTTAAGCCTTACGGAAAAGAAAAGTAATACATTTTAAACTTATACTATTTTTTCTAATCCATTCATGTAAGGTTGCAATGCTTCGGGAATTTTTACAGAGCCATCTCCCTGTTGGTAATTTTCAAGAACTGCAACAAGAGTCCTTCCAACTGCAAGCCCTGAGCCGTTAAGAGTATGCACAAATTCAGTTCCTTTTTTACCTTTTCTTTTAAAACGTATTTTTGCACGCCTAGCTTGAAAATCTTCAAAATTGGAGCAAGAGGAAATTTCTCTGTATTTGTTTTGCCCCGGTAGCCACACTTCTATATCGTATGTTTTTGATGCTGAAAACCCGGTGTCTCCGCTGCAAAGAGTAACAACTCTGTAATGAATGTTTAATCTTTGAAGAACAGTTTCAGCATTTTGAAGAAGTTTTTCAAGTTCATTGTAAGAATCTTCAGGTTTTGAAAATTTAACAAGCTCCACCTTGTTAAACTGGTGCTGCCTGATAAGCCCTTTTGTATCTTTACCGTAAGAACCTGCTTCACTTCTGAAACACGGAGTATAGGCGGTATAGTAAATGGGAAGTTCTTTTTCGTTTAATATTTCGTCTGCAAAGATGTTTGTTACTGGAACTTCGGCAGTAGGTATAAGGAAATAGTCCAAACCCTCTATTTTAAACAAATCTTCCTCAAATTTGGGAAGTTGTCCTGTGCCTGTCATTGTTTTCCTGTTTACCATAAAGGGCGGTAGTATTTCAGTATATCCGTGTTCGGAAGTATGGAGATCAAGCATAAAATTTATCAGTGCTCTTTCAAGCTTGGCTCCAAAACCTTTATACAGGGAAAATCTTGCTCCCGTGAGTTTTGCAGCTCTTTCAAAGTCAAGAATGTCAAGTTGCTCGCCAATTACGTAATGTTCTTTGGGTTCAAAATTAAACTTTGGTTTTTCTCCCCATGTTTTGTAAACCTGATTATCATTTTCATCCTTTCCCACAGGAACAGATTCATGTAACATATTAGGAATTATCATTGCAATATTTTCAAGCTTTTCCTCCATTATTTTCAATTCAGCATCAAGTTTTTTTATTTTCCCTGAAATTACCTGCATATCGTCTATTAAAGCTTTATCCATTTTTCCGTTTTTCTTCAATTGGGCTATTTCTTTATTTTTCTTGTTTCTTTCGGCTTTTAAAGATTCGGTTTCTGTAATTAATTTTCTCCTGTTTTTTTCAATTGATTTAAATTCAGAAAGGTCAACTGAAGTATTTCTCGCTTTAAGCATCTCTTCCACCTTCTCAATGTTTTCCCTTAAAAATTTTATATCCAGCATAATCTTTCTCCTTTCCTTTTTAAGAATTAATAACTTTTACTATTTCAGCCAAAGTTTCATCAACTTTAAAAGGCTTCATTATCCTTCCTTTAAAACCGTATTTTTTGTATTCAGCCATAACAGGGGAATTGAAATATCCGCTTGCAACTATAATTTTGGCATTTTTATCCATATTTAGTATTTTCTTTGCAGCTTTTTCTCCTCCCATTCCTCCTCTAACTGTTAAATCCATTATTACAATATCAAACTTTTTTTCGCTATATTTTTTTACTGCTTCTTCACCGTTTTTTGCAGTTTCAACAACTGCCCCGAATTCTCCAAGTATATTTTGCGAAACTTCTCTTATTAAAGCTTCATCATCCATCACTAAAATCAATTTACCTGAAAGAGAATGCTTAAACATTAAATGGTTATTATCTTGTCCATCTTTCTCTTTCCCGTTTTCAAGGGCAGGAAGATAGATAAAAAATGTAGCGCCTTTAGCTTCCTCTGATTCAACTTTAATAAAGCCGTTATGTTTTTCAATAATTGAATGAACCACCGAAAGCCCTATGCCGCTCCCTTTTTCTTTAGTTGTGAAAAAGGGGTCAAATATATTATTCAAAAATTTTTTAGGTATTCCTTTGCCTTCGTCTCTAATTGAAATTTTCAGAAATTTTTCATTTTTGCCAAGCTCTTTAAATGATAGTTCTTCGTTAAGATTCTCAATGCTTATGTAAAGATTTCCTCTGTCGTTCATTGCTTGTTTTGCATTTATTACAATATTTGAAATAACTTCACCTATCTGTTCTTTATCAACTTTGCTGTTCCAAAGATTTTCAGAGAAGTTGTAATGAACTTTAACATTACTTCCGCTGAGATTAAATTCAGTAACATCTTTTAAAACATC